>DAIRSW010000095.1:0-2264 GCA_036804205.1 Verrucomicrobiia bacterium
CATGTAGGTGAATCCGTTATTATAGGTGGGACTGGAGTGAAACCAGACGCCAGACTCAATGGCCCGGCGAGCCACGACAAGATCCTGGGTGATGTCCGCCGGGTTGCGCCCCAGCGACATGCTCCCAAAAGTGTAGGGTGTGAACATCTCGCAAGAGTAGCGTATCTTCGATTGGGGAACAGCACTTTTTCTTGCACCAAGTCCTTTCATTCTTTGCGTCTTTGCGTCTTGAGCGCAGCGGGCGTGGGTTTTTTCAGCAGTTCGTAGCTCCGGCGTCGGACCGAAATTCGTTCCGAATTCCGCGACAGCTTCGATTTTTCCACTCCGCCGTTTCCCTAATATTCTTGCTTGAGCAATTGGCTTGGCCGTGTTCCCCTTTTGGCCATGTTACGCATTCTTTTTTTGGGGGATATCGTTGGCGAACCAGGACGACGCGCCGTCATCAACTCCCTCCCCCAAATTAAAGAAGAAAAACAGATCGACTTTATTGTGGTTAATGGCGAGAACTCCGCCAACGGGCGAGGCATCACGCCCAAAATCAGCATTGATTTGCTGCGCGCCGGAGCTGCGATCATCACCACTGGCGACCATATCTGGGATCAAAAAGAGATCGTCTCCTACATGCCCACCGAGCCTCGCTTGCTCCGACCCATCAACTACCCCGCCGGCACACCCGGCCAGGGCTCCTGTGTTTTGCCGACCAGTAAAGGAGCGGTCGGGGTGATCAATGTGCAAGGCCGCACCTTCACCCAGCCGATTCTCGATAATCCGTTTCTAGCCATCGAAGCGGAAGTCGAAAAGATGCGTCAAGAATGTAAAGTCATCTTGGTCGATGTGCATGCCGAGACAACCAGCGAAAAAATTGCGGTGGGTAGGTTTCTTGATGGTAAAGTTTCCGCAGTGATCGGTACCCACACCCATGTACAAACTGCAGATGAATGCATTTTCCCAGGGGGCACCGCCTTTTTGTGCGATGCGGGAATGTGCGGGCCAGTCGAATCGATTCTGGGAAGGCAAGTTCATGCGATCCTCCAACGTTTTGTCACCAATATGCCCTGCCCCTTCCCCGTGGCGCGAGGGGATGTCAAACTGTGCGGAGCCTTGATCGACGTCGATGAGGAGACGGGCTTAGCTCTGCGCATTGAGCGGTTCCAACATCTGGTCCTCGACCAAGGACAACCGGAAGCGAAGCTGCCTCTGGATGAGTTGACCCAAAACGGTAATTCCTAGTATTTGGAAGCTCCAGTGATCCGTGCCGCACGGCTTACCAAGGCAAATTGAAGCGCACCGACCCATACTGGGCCTCCCGCGATCCATCCCCAAACTGTGCCTCAAAGTCCAGGATTAGTTGTGACAAACCAAAAAAATCAATCTCGCACCCCAAACCTAGGCTCAGGATGGTCGAGGATTGCGTGGTTTTGCCCACGGCAAGCGAAAAGTCTTCGCCCCGACCAACCCGCTCCAGACGCTGTTGGCTGAGCCGGAAAAGGGGCGAGTTGATTAGGCTCGCGGTGATGTCACTCTGACTGATCTGGGAGTGTTCGATAGCCACCCTGGCTTGAGGATTTATTCCGATGCGCCCAATCTGGCGTTGAGTGGAGACTTGCCAACCAAGTCGCGCCGCCCAGGATTGGAAGTCTTGGGAAGAAAACCGGCTGGCCGTTCGAGCAAACTCGCGCTCTTCAAAAGCCCCAACCTCACCGAACATCATTTCTCCGGAAGCAAACGGCCCGGTCACCCAGGTGTCGCCCAAGGCAAAGTTGTAGCCCACGTTCGTTTCAAAACCGTAAACCCGGGTCGTGGCCGATCCACGGTTTTGCTCTCTACCGAGCCCAGATTTGCGATTTAAACGATGCCGATACTCGGCCAACGCAACAAGGCCATCCATGTAAAAATTTTCGTAGAACCAGGATCCGTAGACAGCCAAAAGCTCGCCCTCCAACCGGGTGTTGCCGAGAGCACCACCCGCCAAATCCGATTCTTGTTCCACTCGCGAACCAACCAATCCCAAGGTGAGTTCTCGCGTTGGCTCACGAATAAAAGTATGTTCAACACCAAAACTACCAGCGGCAAGCTCCGACTGAGAGCTCGCCGAATTCCCAGGCCCAGACGTTCTGCTGCGAGCAAAGTCGCCCGAGACAAAAAACGACCAGGTCTTGGGAGCCTCAGGGAAGACAAATTCCTCGCCGGCTCCAGGAGTCACCATGGTGGGCGTTGGAGCAAAGCGTTGCCGATCCCGCGTAGTCTCGCCACGGATCCGGAAT
>DAIRSW010000095.1:2274-4753 GCA_036804205.1 Verrucomicrobiia bacterium
CCCAACATCCGATAACAATGCCCCGTCAAAGCGGCGCGATGAGCTTCAACCACCTGCGAAGGGATGGCGCGGGCCGTAGGAATGGCACTGGTTCCCAACTGGGCAACCGCTTCCACATCAAGAAAGACTAGCTCCGGCGGTGCTGAGGCAGCGCCCTTGACTGGGATGGCCAAAACACTGATCAAAAAATAGGAAGGGGCGATTGCGGTCCACGTAGCTCCACCATTATCGGTGAAAATAAGACCCTGCGAAGTGGCGAGGGGCGTGTCGGGCGAGCTGCTGGTTTTGGGAACGACACTGGTGACCGTGCTGCTAAGTCGGATCCAGTAACTGCCGCCCGGTTTGAGGACCACCGAACCGAAGTCCCCAGACAAAACATCAGCCGCTCCAAGACTTTTGCTAAATGAACTGAGAAAAGTTTCGGGGGATGCTTCGCCAGACCATAGGCCTACGGTAAAATCGCCGCCGCTGTTCGTCTGAATATTCAGGTTTTTAATCTGAAAATCTTCCGCACCAAGAAGTTGTAGACGAAGAGCAAGTTGGTTTGGCCCACCAATAAATTCTGTCGCGGACTCGGGACCAGCGAAGCTAT
Source organism: Verrucomicrobiia bacterium (assembly GCA_036804205.1). GTDB lineage: Bacteria > Verrucomicrobiota > Verrucomicrobiia > Chthoniobacterales > CALDSX01 > DAIRSW01. Next base: position 2,867 of record DAIRSW010000095.1, read on the forward strand.
CTAAAAGCACTTGCACACCTTGTACCTGTGCCGGGCGAAAGCAGCACAATACAAGAGGAACAACCAGAAACAAATAACGGCAAGTTCTTACAAACCAACGATTAAAGACTTTTCGTTTCACAAGCTTAAGGGACGAGTTAGATTACTCTGGGAAACTAGAAGGGCACTTGAAAAAAGCCACCACAATTTTCTCTTCCAGAGACTCTACTTGCAAACAGCGAGAGTTAAACGCCCCCATGCGGCGGGGCTGTTTAAGCCCGACCCATGTAGCCGCCGTTTTTCGTGTCGATTTTAATGGTCTCGCCTTCGCTAATGAAAAGCGGCACCTGTACTTCCAGACCCGTTTCCAAAGTGGCCGGTTTCATCACGTTGTTGGCGCTGTCACCCCGGATTCCCTCGGGTGACTCAGTCACTTTCAACGAGACTGAACTTGGCAATTCGAGTTCCACAGGTTTGCCTTCGGCATACAAAACTTCGACTGCCAGGTTTTCCACCAAATAAAGTTTTGCCGAACCGATCAGATCATCAAAAAAGGTGATGGTTTCATAGCTCTCTGGGTCCATAAAATGATACCCCTCCTGATCGCTGTAGCTGAACTCCAATTTTTTGCGTTCCATATCCACCAGCTCAACCTTTTCGGTAGAGCTAAACCGCACATCACTCGACTTGCCAGTGCGCACACTCCGGATAATGGCCTGCACGAAGGCACGCAGGTTACCGGGAGTCCGATGTTGGACTTCTAAGACGACGGCCACGTCATTATTATATTTGATGGCCATTCCTTTACGAAGATCATTTGCTGCAATCATAGAAAAAAATTATTCACTTACTTAAACTGAGGGAGAACCAGAGGCTGCTTTAGCGCACTCGGACCAAATCCCGGAGAAACTGGAAAAAGATGTAGGCTAAACCCCGCCATGAATAGCGGACCTGCTCTTCATTCTCAAGCACTAAAAGGCCTGCTTTTAAGTTATGATCAATCTGGCTGCTGATATCCTTTTGCAACAACTCCGAAAGATCATCCGGGTCCTGTTCTCGCAGTTGATCGGTGTTCATGCCTGCCAAAGCCAAAAAACCCAAATGATTCTGGTGCATATCAAAAAACGGCAGCTCGGGCCGTTGCCGGTTCACTTTTAAGTGCGGGGGTAGCTTCATGGTGAGGGCAAACGGATAATTCCAAGTCATCCACACATGATCATCCTTGGAGCGAGACACAATGCTGACATGATAAAACGAGCTAGGCCCTTGCAGTTGCAGAGCGATGGTCGCTAAGGCCCGGTCTTCCTCACGATAAAACAGGCGGTAAAATTGCCGCAAATCTTCAAAATCCCAGCCAACATCGTCAACCAGCTTAAAGCCTTCTCGTTGAACTTCCTCGGTGAGATCGTCGAGCATCGGAAATTCTTCATCCGAAGGAGCGCGCATAGGCCGCAGTTGACGGACCTTAGGAATGCGGAGTCGCCCAACTCGCACAAAAATTTCCAAGGTTGGCAACACCAGCCATGCGACCAGGCCCACTACGACCGCGACCCAATGCTCAAATAGAAACCACCCAATGAGAGCGCCCATCAGAGGCAAACACAGGATGCTCAGTCGAAAAAATACAGGATGGGTGTAACTCCTGAGGGCAAACATAAGCACGAGCACCCCGGAGAGAATGAGGAATTCAAACATGGTCAATAATATGCAATCTACCGAAATCTCTCTCAGAGTTCAAGTGCAGGATTCAAGGCGTCAAACCTTGCGCGCGGAGCGGAATTCGGAACGAATTTTGGTCCTCGTATGACGTCCACCTCCGCTCACCCCGCAATGCACCACGAGCGTCCACTCCTCACCGAAAAATCTTCGATTTTCCGCTACGCGTCCGCTCTCCTTGGCACGTCCACC
>DAIRSW010000095.1:4853-11344 GCA_036804205.1 Verrucomicrobiia bacterium
ACTCCTCACCGAAAAATCTTCGATTTTCCGCTACGCGTCCGCTCTCCTTGGCACGCCCACCAAACCTTGCGCGCGGAGCGGAATTCGGAACGAATTTCGGTCCTCGCAGAACGTCCATCTCCGCCCGGCCCGCAACGCTACACGAGCGTCCACTCCCCACCGAAAAATCTCCGATTTTCCGCTACGCGTCCGCTCTCCTTGGCACGCCCACCATGCCTTGGGTGCGTAGCGGAATTCGGAACGAATTTCGGTCCTCCCTCGTATGACGTCCACCTCCGCTCACCCCGCAATGCACCACGAGCGTTCACTCCCCACCGAAAAATCTTCGATTTTCCGCTACGCGTCCGCTCTCCTTGGCACGTCCACCATGCCTTGCGCGCGTAGCGGAATTCGGAACGAATTTCGGTCCTCCCTCGCATGTCGTCCACCTCCGCTCACCCCGCAATGCACCACGAGCGTCCACTCCTCACCGAAAAATCTTCGATTTTCCGCTACGCGTCCGCTCTCCTTGGCACGCCCACCAAACCTTGCGCGCGGAGCGGAATTCGGAACGAATTTCGGTCCTCGCAGAACGTCCATCTCCGCCCGGCCCGCAACGCTACACGAGCGTCCACTCCCCACCGAAAAATCTCCGATTTTCCGCTACGTGTCCGCTCCTCCTTGCACGCGCCTTGGCTTCACGCGCTAGCTTGTTTTTCTTTTTTTATTCATCGGAGGATCCGTGCTTTCACCGGTCCGGATTCTTATGCTTTGATCGATTGGCTCAATAAAAATGCGTCCGTCTCCATCGCCCTGTCCACCTTTGCAGGCTCGAATAATGGCATGAACCAGCTCATCCACACGATGATCGGGAGCCACAACCTCGATTTTGATTTTCGGCACATAATCAGACTGAATAAATCCCGGCATTCGGGGTGAACGCGCCGAACGAGGTCCTTTGACCTCGGAGATGGTCATTCCATCAATCCCCATCTCGGCGAGCACCGCTTTAATGGCATCAAGCCGGTAAGGTTTGGTAATGGTTTCAATTTTTTTCATCCGGATCTGGCATCGACAGCTCGCGACCGGTCAAGGGCGAAATGCCCCCGCCGCATTAGGGCACTTCCTTGGGTTGAGAATGTTATAGAACAGGGGAACAAAAAAAGGGGCGCGCCCTGTGGTTCAAGACGCGCCCCCGATTGATTTGAACTTATCGAAACACAGGCTCCAATAAGCTCAGCCTACGGGGAATTAGACCCGAGTCGCAGGCTGGAAGTCTGGATAAGCCGGAGCTCCGTGCTCGCGCACATCGAGACCTTCGGCTTCTTCCTCTTCGCTCACGCGAACACCCATGATGAGCTTCAAGACAAAGAACACCAACAAGGAGAAGAAGAACGCTGTGGCAATGACCGCGAAGGTTCCTATGAACTGATCCACGATTCCGAAAACCTTTTCTTCACCTTCAGGCACATACTCAAAGATGGCAGCAGCCAAACATCCCCAAATACCAACCACACCGTGGACGGAGATCGCTCCGACCGGGTCATCGATTTTGATTTTGTCAAACATCAGGATACTGAGGACCACGATCACACCACCAATAGCGCCAATCATCAATGCGCTTGATGCGGTGACAATGTCGGCGTTAGCAGTGATGGCTACCAAACCGGCCAAGATCCCGTTAAGAGCCATGGAGAGGTCTGGTTTTTTGAGAAGGATCCATGAAAGAAGGATCGCAGCGATCGCACCAGCACTGGCTGCAAGCGCGGTCGTGGTGAACACCAAACCGAGCGGACCTGGATTAGCCGAGAGAACCGAACCACCGTTAAATCCGAACCATCCGAAGAAGAGCAAGAACACACCAATGGTTGCCAGAGGCATGCTGTGACCAAGGATTGGTTTAATTTTGCCGTCGACGTATTTGCCTTTGCGAGGTCCAAGAACGAGCACACAAGCGAGAGCGGCAAAGCCACCAAAGCCGTGAACAACCGCAGAACCTGCAAAGTCTTTAAAGCCTTTGCCGCCGTTGAGATCGCCGAGCCAGCCACCGCCCCAATGCCAGGATCCGACGACTGGGTAGGCAATTGCCACTAAAAGCGTCGCAAAAATCAAGAAGGTTGGCAATTTAGCACGTTCAGCCACCGAGCCTGAAACAATGGTCGCAGCGGTTGCAGCGAACATAGCCTGGAAGATGAAGTCACCATAACCGGTCATGGCCAAGGCAACACCCCCATAGCCGAAAGTATCCATGTCATCAGCATTCAGGTCTCCGATCGGGTTAAACCAAAAGTTACCAGGAAGGATGCCTTGAATCATCCAAGAATCCACTGGATAATGCGAATTAAAGCCTACGATGGCGTAGGTGATAATCCCGATGGTGATGATGAACACGTTTTTGAACATGATGTTCACCGTGTTTTTGGATTGGGTAAGACCTGCTTCCAGAGTCGCAAAGCCTAGGTGCATCATAAACACCATTGCCGCAGCAATGACTGTCCAGAGCATCGAGGTAGCGAAGAAGTCGAAGGCCTGAGCGTATTCGCCCTGGTTTTCGAGAAGATCGAGATACCCTTGCAGGTAATCCTCCTCTTCTTCTTCTTCAGCTGCTGCTTCAACGGCTTCTTCCTGTGCCCACGTGGTGGTGGCCACCGGTGCCAGACCGAATGGGATTAGGGCAAAAAGCCCGATTAAGATAAGTTTAAGATAATTAATGTCTTTCATGAGTTACTGTCAGAGCCGGATGCAGCTTTGCGTGAGCATCAAGGGAAGCCCGTCTCCTCGCCCAGCACATGCTGAACAATTCGACGAACCCCCACATCCGGGTGGTGATTTTTAGCCAGTGCGCGAAAATCGCCAAGCAGGTTTCCCAACCTCCCGATCGACCCTGCTGCGTAAACGCAGCCCCCAAAGATCGAATGAGGTGAGTAACGCTCAAGCGGTCTATAAACCGAGGCCGCAACCTGCGATGTTAACCATTTGAACCCTGCCACGGCGAAGTCACGCCCTGACCGGGCGCTCACTCCTCGTGATTGCAAATGAGGCTATAGCAATCCACATGCCAACTGGGATTTTGCCTTCGAATAACTTCTCTTGCCATTGATAACCGGTAAAACGCGGGGTGGATCCCACAGAGCCATGCAGAACAAGAAGATGAATGGTTTGTGGGAGTTGGGGGCTTTGTAGGATTCACACGAAAGGTGTGAGCGAGAAGAAACGACCTTTATCGGATATAGCTTCATTGACGATTGCCGCTCGCTTTGGCCAAGGGGCTTATCCCGGTAGAGATCACCATTAAACTCCATAGGCTCCTGTGTACAGCATTCCACCTGCCGGGCTTGTCCCTGGTGGAGAAATGATTGGTTCCAAGCAATCGGCGCTCTAGCTTAGGCGGTTCGCCCTCAATCCCTGCTCCATTCTGGCAAGCAGGAAGGGGACATCTCATCGGGAAGACCGGGTCCTGGATTTCAGATTGCTCCCCACCGAGGCAAGCCCGGTGCAAAGCGCGTCGTTCCAAGTCCGAAAGTCCAGAAAATTCTAGGCCTACTGCGCAGTAGATTCGATCAAGAACAGGCTTCCAACTTCGGGGTACTGCGGTTCCGGTGAGCCTGCGTAGGGCCTCCAGTAGATCGGTTCCATGTCCTCGGTCATCATGGTGTGCAATTCCGGGCGCAAAGCCACTTCACTCACAAGCTCCACATGACCATCGCAAAACAACACATGCCCCAAAGCATCCACACCATTGGGACGTGTCCCATGCCGCAAGGCCACTTCTTGAGGCGCCAAGCCAGGCCGCGACCCTGCTGTCTCGGCCAAAAACACCGTGCGCGCTGGCGCGGTCACTCGATAAATTTTGTAGGTCAACTCCGTTTCAATCGGGTGTAGCCAGTAGTTCATGCCGTAACTAAAGAAAAAATCGCCCCAAGCCAGCCGAGCGTCATTCGCGGTGGCGGCAGGATCCACCCACAAGGATTCATCACCCGGTCGAGGCCGTTGCTCCGTAGGCAGTTGCGTAAGCGGGGTCATGGACAAATAAAGCGGCAACGCATTATACCACGCCTGCTCCAGCTCAGGATCGGGCAGTGCTCCACCTACCGATGGCAAGCGATCTTCATTGTCCATCAGATAAAGGTTCAGGGCGATCCCCCAACGCATCAAGTTTGAGGCGCTGCCTACCGCTAAAGCATCGCGACTTTTTCCCATGGCCAGTGGAACGAGAAGCACCGCCATAATTACTCCCAACCCCAAAAAAAGGAGCAGGCTCCGCGCAGATAGTCCGGACGGTTCTTGAAATGAGTTCGGGTGCGGCATGTTACGGTTCATAAACAATCCAGTCGGAAGGCAAATTTAGCACACCACTCTTGGCTAGAGCATCGCGAAAGGCTTGAAACTCGCTGGTGCCAGGTAAGACTTCCAGGGCCGTGGATGGCAGTTGAAATTGGTTCTTAATAAGCTGAGCGAAATACCGGGACGTCATCAAGGTCAGTGCATCCGGAGCATCAAGATTCGTGCTGCGCACATGCGCGATTTGATATCGCCCTGTTCCAGCTAGCTCTTTGACCTGCTCGCCGGATAAAACCACCTTTACGAGTTCACCCGTCCACGGCATGGACGTGTAAAGTTGACTGGCCCGAACTTCCCCAGCAGCAAGGCTGTCTCGAATGGATTCGATAGAGTAGAGCACCGCATTCACTCCATCAACTTGGGTAAAACACGCCAGACAATGCTCTAGAACCGCCTCCCGACTGGCGGTTGCCTCGAGTGTGGTCAGGACCGCATCGGCATCCCGAATTTGGGTGGCGAAACTTTCCAGGCGCAGCTCGATATCTTGATCACGAGGTAGGTCGGGCGTGTTCATGGTGACTAATTCGTGTCGTAACACTCGCCAGCCATCGCCGTCCCGTTTGAGTTCCACCCGACTGACGGTGAAGCCCCGATTCTCTCGTAATAAATTTTGGGTCACGGGCACCGCCCAAGGAAAAAAGTTTTCAGCCGACCAAGCATCGCGACCACTCGAAATGCGGTGAGCCACGGCCAGGTCCACGTTTTTATCCTGCAAAACTTGGAGAAAATCTTCCGAAACTTCGCCTTCAAAGCGCATCCAACTCAGCACCCGCAAATCGGCCCCGGCCTCTGAGAGATCACTGTAATCCCGACGCGCTTGAATCCCATTGGTGTTTTCTCCAAACCAGGCCGGAAAGCGGTGCGGCGCAGATTCGAGCGGTGTGTCTCCATAAAAATTGCTCACCAACTCAAGGCTTACCCCAAGTCGGTTCAGCACCGTGGAAGCCTCCAATCCTTCATAAGGCAATTGACCAGTGGCATCCACAAAAGGACACAGCACCGGCATGTCCAAAGAGGCGATGACCTCGGCTGTCACATCCGCATCAAGATTTCCCAAGGCCACCGCGTCATAACCGACCAAATTCAAAAACGTAACCACCGTGGCATGATCCGTGGCCAGCGAAGAAAAAGATCCGCCCAAGCTATCGCCCAGGTCCACCATAAACACAGGCACCCCCTTCTCCTCAAACTCAGCGCGAGTCGTTTTCAAGTAACCGGCCAACTGCTGATAATATTGCAATGGCATAGCCTCAATGCTGCCGGGAGGAAAAACATTTCCGCGAAGACGTCCAGTATGCAAAATGACCACATCAGCCTGCTCCTCCGGGGTGCATGACGTCATCAACAGCGTGGCAAGCACAACCGAGCAGCACTGCGCGAACTTCGACGAGCGCAGTTGGCACCAGCGAGGCCGGAGCTTTAATAAAGAGAGCTTGGTGGAAGATTTAGAAAAAAAACGCATCGAGAAAAAGAAAAAGGCCTTGGCGCGCTACTGGCTATGGAAATCCTGTGTCGATTTAAATCCAGCGTCTCACCTGAAAGCGAAACAACCTCGAAACCTCCTAAGGAACAAAGAAAAACTTGGCATGTCACACAATTGTAACAATTCCCCACGCGACGAAACGACGATGCCAGAGTTACCTGCAAAATCTCATGTATAAATTCTGGCCGATTGTCGCCGTGTCATGCGTAGGGCTCGAACATGTAAAATGTATTGACATTGTCATTGCAAAATGCTTGCTTTGAACCCTTGCTTTAGGTCGCTTGTTTTTCATGAGTGTTAAATTCGCTACTCCAGCTACTCCATTTATCTGTCGGCATGTCATCGTCTAAGGAAACTTCTCATACTCCAGCCCGCGCCTACCGTGCAGAAAACCACCAGGCTTTCTCCTTGGTGGAGCTTATGGTGGTCATGGCCATCATTATTGCTCTGGCAGCGCTTAGTGTGCCAGCGCTTCAAGGCATCAGCCGCAGTTATGCTCGTCAAGGGGCCGTTTCGATCGTTATGGGTGGCCTCGAACAAGCCCGCGTCAATGCTCTAAGCAGCGGCCAGGCAGTTCACGTTGTTTTTTGGCTTCGCTCACATCCTGAGCGGGATTCATTTATAATTCTCCGCGAGCCAGCCGGACTTTCCGATACCGGCACGGATTATGTACCCCTCACCAACTGGG
>DAIRSW010000096.1:0-7681 GCA_036804205.1 Verrucomicrobiia bacterium
CGAGTGCAGGAAAAGCCTCACCCGGACCGAAATTCGTTCCGAATTCCGCTACGCGGAGATACGGCGATGGCCCTCACCCTTACCAAGGATACTGTCCGGGTTGTATCGAGGCATCCAGCAGCGACCAATACCAATCAATGAGTTCCGGGCCATAAAAAATCCAGATGAACGCGCCCAAAGCCAAGTAAGGTCCGAATGGCAGTTTGGTTGATTCGCCTCTGCGCACCAACATGACCGCAAGTCCAAGGGCGGCCCCCACAATGGACCCGGCTGCTACGGTAAACAGAACCGCTTGCCAACCCAGGAAGGCGCCGATCGCCGCAATAAATTTTACATCCCCAAAGCCCATGGCTTCCCTAGGAATCAACATCTCAGTGGTGTTTGCAGAAAAGCTGCCGAGCTGATCATACGGAACCTCCTGCTCCACGCGATTTTCATCCAAAAAACAAATCCGGTTGTAATAACATACCAAAGTTTGATCCGGCAACGCAACGTCATTCCTAAGGATGTTGCTCGCTTGAATGCGGAGCCGGTCTTTCACGCGGGAAAAGGTGTCACTCCATTTTAGCGTTTCTTCGCCCATTCTCAGCTCCACCTCTTCTGGAAGATCATGCAAGGTAAATGCTTCTGGGGTTTCCGACGAAATTCTCGTTACACCAAAAGCGAGCTTGCCAGCTTCCACCACCGCCCAAAGAAGAAAGTAACCGGACGCAGCACCCACCAGCGCCCAAAGGCCCGCCTGCCAAAAACTTTCCGTTTGATGCAGTTGGGGCACCAGCAAAGAAAGAACCACTCCCGCCGCAACCCCGCCCCAGGTCAGCTCGTTGGGAATAATCAGATGCTCCACATCAATGAAAGTGGCCGCGATCATCAACGCCATCAGCACCATGAGGGCGAGAGCCACGGTCCAAAGTGGAGCGAACTTAAGCCAAACCGCACCGAAAAGGAGGGCGGTGGTCAGCTCGACCACAAAGTAGCGGAACGGAATCGCCCCCTTGCAAAAGGCGCACTTGCCTCGAAGGCTTAGCCAACTCACTAACGGGAGGTTGAGATGCCACGGAATCTGCTTTTCGCAGTGAGGACAAAACGAGCGTTTCGGTTCGTTGACTGAAAGACCGCGTGGCAAGCGGTAGATGACCACGTTAAGAAACGAGCCCACTACGGCCCCGAGCAGAAAGGCGAAGACAGTAAAAACGAGGTCGTAAAAAAATACCGGCACTGCGGACTCGCCGAGAATTGTTGGGAAGAACAAAGAGTCCACAGGCCGGGAGATGTAAAAGGCTTAATGGCTTACTTTTTCTTGCTGCTGGTCTTTTTGGATTTGCCCGCGGCGTCTGACTGCTCAGAGGATTCAGCAGAGGCGTCGCCTTTTTTAGCGGAGGTCTTTTTTGCAGCTTTTTTCTTTTTAGAATCATCCTCGCTCGCTTCGACCGGGTTCTCACCCTCATCTTTGCTGGCAGCCTTTTTTGAACTCTTGCCCTTCGACTTTTTGTCAGATGGCTCAGCTGAGATCACATCATCTTCTTCGATGACGGCGGCATCGACCCATTCCAAGTAGGCCATGGGAGCAGCGTCGCTGTAGCGAGCGCCCAGTTTGACGATGCGGGTGTAACCGCCTTTGCGGTCGGCACAGCGCGGCGCGATTTCTTCAAAAAGCTTTTTCGCGACGTCCGGTTGGCGCAGGAAGGCGATGGCCATACGTCGTGCGTGCAGGGTGCCTTCTTTTCCAAGCGTGACCATGCGGTCTGCCCAGGGGCGGACGGCTTTGGCCTTGGCAAGGGTGGTTCGGATTCTTTGGTGCAAAATCAAGCTGCACACCTGATTGGCAATCAGGCTTTGGCGATGCTCGCTTTTTCGGCCAAGTTTAGTGGAGACTTTTCGGTGACGCATGGAGTTAGACCGCAAACAGACGCGGCGTAAGGGTTAAAGGGACAACGAGGTGTCGTTAATAAAGTGAGAGGTTTTGGGTTAAATTGCTAGGGTTGCCATGGGCTTGCTTGCCACTAAGTTTTGTCTTCCTCAGGCGGAAGCTCAACCAAACCAGCCTCAAACTTCATTCCCAAGGTGAGTCCAAGTGATTGAAGTTTTTCTTTGATCTCGGTCAGTGATTTTTTACCGAAGTTACGATATTTCAGCATTTCGTTTTCGGTTTTCATCGCCAGCTGCCCGACCGAAGCAATGTTTGCATTGTTCAAGCAGTTCGCTGCACGCACCGAAAGCTCGATTTCGTTCACGCTCATGTTGAGCAATTTCTTCAGGCGCGTATTTTCTTGGCTGACACTTTCTGGTGTTTCATCAAACTCAATGACCTTGTCATTGTAGTTCACGAACACATCTAAGTGGTGTCGCAGAATGGCCGAAGCTTGCAGCAACGCGTCTTGCGGAGTCAGACGTCCATCGGTCCAGATCTCAAGGATAACTTTGTCATAGTCGGTGCGTTGGCCGACCCTGGTGTTTTCCACCGTGTATTTGACCCGGGTGACAGGAGAAAAGATCGAGTCAATGGCGATAATTCCGATCGGTTGATCAGGACGCTTGTTTTCTTCGCCGGTCGCGAAGCCGCGTCCCACGCGCACTTCCAATTCCATCTCGAATTTCTGTTTCTTATCGAGAGTGCAAATGATCTGCTCAGGATTAAGAACGGTGCATTGCTGGGTTTCTTGGATGTCACCAGCGGTAACGGCACCTTCTTTGTTCACACTCAAAGTGAGGTTGCGAACTTCATGATCGTGCGCTTGGAACTTCACCTTTTTCAGGTTTAAGACCATGTCGATCACGTCTTCGGTCACGCCAGGGAGACTGGTAAATTCGTGAGGCGCACCCACGATTTGCACTGCGGTGATGGCGGCTCCTTCTAAGGAAGAAAGCAAAACGCGACGCAGTGAATTTCCGATGGTGTGGCCGTAGCCTGCCTCGAATGGTTCAGCCACAAACTTGGCGTAAGTGTCTGTAGCAGTTTCCTCGTCTCGGACGAGTGTTTTAGGGATTTCAAATCGACCGTAGCGAAGGGCCATATAATGTGGTATTTGGTGTCGGGTTCCCCTTGGCGAGCGAGCGTGCTTTCGATTTCGAAAGACGCACAAGGACCAACGACACGAGAGTCATCTCGCAGTGAACCGGTAGGGAAGAACGACTTGAATGGTGTGTCAACACATTTTGTGTAAAATGTGTTGGTTTTGTCGAACGGATCGGGCTGGATCGGAGGTCGGCCTTTTCGGCCTTTTCGGGCTTTTTGGCTTATGCTGGGCTTTCCGCTTAGCTGACCGCTGCCAACAGCCGGGGCAAAAGCTCGGCGATAGGCACGCGCTCTTGCTTCATGCTGTCGCGATGCCGCAAAGTGACCGTGTCTTTTAAGGTCGGATCTTCCAAAGTTTCAAAATCAATTGTCACCCCAAACGGCGTGCCGATTTCGTCCTGACGCCGATAACGTCGACCGATGGCGGCGCCTTCGTCATAGACACAATTCATGTGCGCACGCAGCACATCGTAGATCTCCCGGGCTTTGGCTACCAACTCCGGTTTGTTCTTGAGCAAAGGAAAGATCGCCACCTTGACCGGCGCAACCCGAGGATGAAAACGCAACACCGTGCGCATTTCCGACTTGCCTTTTTCATCGACCACTTCTTCCTCATCGTAAGCCTGACACAACAGCGCTAGCACCAACCGATCCACCCCGGCGCTCGGCTCGATGACGTGGGGCACATATTTCGTTTTGGCCTCCTCATCGAAATAATCCACCGGCTTACCACTCGCGTTTTGGTGCTGGGTTAAGTCGTAGTTTCCACGCGCCGCGATGCCTTCCAGCTCTTGGGTGCCAAAGGGGAATTTATAGAGAATATCCACCGTAGCCTTGGCGTAGTGGGCCAGTTCATCTTCGCCTTGCCAATAAAGCTCCAGGGAGTTGCGCGGCAAACCAATTGATTCATAAAAAGCCAGCCGCTCCTCGACCCAGTAACCATGCCAGCATTCCCAACCCCAATTCGGCTGCGGCTGTCCCGGAGCGCCGCCCTCGGCTGGCTTGGCCACTTCACCGGTCAGCTGCTGCACGATTTCATCCGGCCGGATGAAAAACTCAAGCTCCATCTGCTCAAACTCACGCGAGCGAAAGGTAAAGTTGCGCGGATTAATTTCGTTGCGAAAAGCCTTACCGATCTGGGCGATGCCAAACGGCACTTTTTGCCGGGACACATCACATACATTTTTAAACTGCACAAAAATGGCCTGCGCCGTCTCCGGCCTCAAATAAGCCACGTTGTCCTCGGATTCCAGAGGACCCACGTAGGTCTTAAACATCAAGTTAAAAGAGCGTGGCTCGGTTTTTTCACCGTCACAATTGGCCACCATCTTGCTGGGTTTTTGAGGGCAGGGCGTGCTATCCAACTGATCAGCCCGAAACCGACCGCGACACGCTTTGCAATCCACCATCGGATCGGAAAAGGTGTCCACATGACCGCTGGCTTTCCAAATGGCCGGGTGCATGATGATAGAGGCGTCCAGGCCTACCACATCATCACGACGACGGGTCATGGCCTGCCACCACAGGCTTTTGACGTTGTATTTGAGTTCGGCACCGAGCGGGCCGTAATCCCAGAAGCCGTTGATGCCCCCATAAAGCTCGCTGCTTTGAAAGATGAAACCTTTACGTTTGCAAAGGCTACTCAGTTTTTCCATGGACACAGTTTTAGCAGACATCGGGATGGGCAGCTTGCCTGGTTCAACGGCTTGCCGCAAGCAAAAAAGCGGATTGATCACCCGAGGCGCTTGTGTCTTCGAAACCGCAGTTTGCTTCACCATGGAGGACATGAAGAGCATGAAGCTAGGTCTTTCGAGGAGATTATCATGGGTTTTCCTTCATGCGCTTCGTGCTCTTCCTGGTGTATTTTAGGTGATCGATAGCCGAACTCGGCGGTGCAGAGGGTGCCCAAGTCCCCCGCCGGTTCATTGCTTAAACACTTGATCCAACCAAAAAATGCACTTCATTGTTAGAGAGCATCCGGCCACATCGGCCACCCCACCCCAAATTTTATGAGTAAAAAACTTAACAACATGGTGGTCCTCACCATCATCGGCATCATTCTCCTCCTCTGTTCCCTCCCCACCATTTGGTTTGAAGTGCGTGATGGAGTCAACCTCGAAGTTCTAGGCCTCAGAGTCTCCACCGGAGCCTTGCTCTCCGTCGAGATAACGGGCCTGCGTGGAACGCTTGATGTTGGGACAAAAATCCCCCTCTGGCTCATCGTGGCCATTGGCGGCGTTGGGCTAGGCCTGCTTTTTCTGCGTCAGTCCAGAATTGCTGACCTGCCTTTGCTCGCGCCCATGGTTCCTTGGGCCTTGTCGGTCGCCCTCACCGCCTATGCCCTGATCACCGCATTAGGAATGGAAGGCACCACCTTGGGTATCGGAATTTTCCTTGCTGGCGCAGGATTAGCCGTTGGCGGTCTTGGGCTATTCAGCCCAAGCCGGCGCTGAGCTGCGCGCTCAACACCGGCTGCAGTAGTTCAATCAAGACCCAATGACCATTTAGCCTCTCACCACGCCAAAGAACTGCTCCGGCTCCTTCTCCTGACCTTGCTCAATGACGAAGGCTAGTTCTTCGGCCAGCTCGGGATTCAGCGCTTTCAGAATCTCAAGGTCGGCGTGGGCGGCACCCAGACTATCCATCTGCACATGCAGCACACCCCGATACATGTAAGGCTCGGGCAACTCGGCGTTCAGCGAAATGGCTCGATTGTAATGCTCGAGTGCTTCCTCAAACTTTCCTTGTTTACGAAGAACATAGGCCAGGTTGTTATGCACCTCGGCCAAATTGCTATCGGCCTCCGCTGCGGCGCGAAGCTTCTCTTCGGCCTCGGCAAACTTCAAATCCAGAAGTAAAGCCGTGCCCTCAGAGAAAAGCGACTGAGGATCGACGTCCTTCTCAGGCTTGCTGGGAGCGGCAGTAAGCGTTGCGGGGGACTGCACAAAAAGCAGAGTAACGATAAGAAAAAAGAGAGAATGTGTCTTCACAAAAAACCTAACGCAACCGAGCCCGCAAAGGTTGCCGAAACTCACGTAGAGAAGCAAAGACGGCACGAAAGGACAAATGTTGATCCTCAGAGTTTTCCGGATGAGACAGATAAAAAGGCAAAGCCTGTAGCGGAGTTCGGAACGAATTTCGGTCCTCACCTGGGAGGGGGGCGAACCTAGCAAAATGCTCCTTATGACAGTTCATGCGCTTGTGGTGAGGCGTGTAGACTGGAAACCTAACTTCAAACAGTTTTGGGGATAACGAATGATCCCAAAAACCGCTGGATTCGCTGGCCCTCGCCCTCTAAACCCCCCTTGGCAAAGCATTTCCACTGTTCAATCGCTGTTTACTGCAGAAAGATTTTGCGACTTTCGATTTTTAGACCCGGAAAGAACGGCGTCATTAAGATTTCGCCTTCCTGGTGGATGCCAACCGGACCGGTTGGGTTTTCGTGGAAGCGATGGATGGCTATGGTTCTCGCTTTTGGATCGATGATCCAAAGCTCTTGAACACCATGTTTCGCGTATTGAAGGCGTTTGTTTTCGAGATCCAACTTTGCGGTCTTTGGGGAAAGGATTTCGACGATGAAGTCGGGCGCTCCCTCGACGCCTGCATCCGTCAGAATGGAATAATGGTTTTTGGAGACGAACAGCAGATCAGGCTGGAAAACATTCGTGTCGTCGAGATAAACGTCGAGAGGAGCATTATATAATTTTCCGATTGGGTTTCGATTGAGGTATTCCAAGAAGAAGAATTCCAAATTCCGTGAAATGTCCTGATGAAAGCGGTTCGGAGCCGGGTCCATGTAAAGATCTCCTTCGATTAATTGATACCGCGGCCCCGTCTCGGGCAAGAGTCGATAGTTCTCCACGGTGAGTGGTGGAATTTGGAGCGCGACCATATTGGGACGCTGCGCGGGCTCATGCTCCGGGTCAAGCGTCCCAGCCCCGCCCTCAGTTGTGCCAAGGCCGAGTTGTGCCCCAGAGGGACAAGCTATCCCAGCCTAGGGCAACGGCCTAGGATCCAGGGTTTTAGCGACATAAGCCCTGTAGGGGCGACCTGCTCAATGCCTTGTTTTTCGATAGGTGACCAAAACTCTTGCGCGGAAGTGGTGGTGTACTACAGTGTCATACATGAGTGCCGTGCTTACGATTCGTCTCGACGATGACCTGCAGTCTCTGCTCGACCGCGCCTGCCACATCGCTGGATGCACCCGAAGTGACCTTGCTCGCGAAGCACTCAGGCGTCAGCTCACGATTGCTTCCTTCGACGAATTGCGACGTCAGGTCATGCCGCCTGCAGCCGAAAAGGGGATATTGACCGATGAAGATTTATTTTCGCGAGGTTTCGTGAAAATCGTCCTGGATACCAACGTGCTGATCAGTGCGTCCGCGGCACGAGGACTCCTGAGAGCGAATGCCCCACGGAACCCCAACCCTTAACCATGACGCGAAGTGGCGCTGAATCAAAATGGTACTCCGATTAACCAACAAACTATTCAAAAAGATTAAAGAAAATCCGCCGACGGAGATCCGGGAAGAGCCCAATCCGTTCTTGGACTGGGCTGCGGATCATTTTACCGTAGGTGGGGTTAGGTTTATCATTATTTCAAACTGCGCCAGCATACTGAATTGGGTAGCCCCGGCCAAGGGGATTAATAATTCGAGCGAGTTC
>DAIRSW010000096.1:7691-11191 GCA_036804205.1 Verrucomicrobiia bacterium
TCAATTTGTCGCTGAGGCGCAAAAAGAATGCATGCAGGCGTACGGGTTTGAGATTCATTGGGAGCGCATCATTGCTCCTGGATTAGGTAAAGTCTACTTCAGGAAGGTTGCTGATCGAAATATGACCGGAATTCTCATGGATCTCGTGAAACACGCAAAGTTTCTTCTGAGCGATCCAGATTTATCTCCCTACGAGGTATCGTTGTACTTGAATAAGATGCCGCAGTGCTCAAGAAAAGAAGGTTTTCCAATTCGGGCCTTCCAGAATTTAACCCTTAATTCCGGTTAACTTCCGTTCAAACGAGGTTGTAGAAGTTGCCGTTCATTAGCAGGCTATTCCAAACAAGCTCCTTACTCATACCTTTCGATTTTCCGCGAGTCATGAGGGAACGAGGGGGGATCCTGAGACGACCGTTTCCTACCTCATTGAGTCGGTAGATCAGAGCGCCAAATTGACGATTGTTCATTCGGGATTCCCAGAGGAGAATCAGACTTACTCCAATATTTCCAAAGGATGACCGCATATCCTTGAAGCACTTAAAACATTTGTCGAAAAAAGGAATAAGGCCGAATGTCGAAGGAGATTTTGCCGCCGAATACACCAAAAAGCCAAGCAAGGCAGCCGTGAATGAATCACTCGACGTTCCCCAAAAAAATCCATCCACAAGCATGAAGATTAACACTCTGGCGCGGATCGCCGACGGTCGCACCGACTTGGTGTTCGACTACATTTTTTCAGGCAATCCGGCCACGTCGATAGACGAAGCAGGCGTGCCACTCATCAAGTGGTGCGCATATTACGGCGACGTAAGCGCTATCAAATTCCTTCTTGCTAACGGCGAAGCGCTTGAGTCGCTTGGCCGCAATCTTGACTTGAATGGCGCAGCGTTCCATGGGCACTGGCAATTGTGTCAGTATCTGATCGAGAATGGCGCTGGCATAAATGAGCCACTCAAGGACACTGGTGAATCGCCCCTGCATGCAGCTCTTTGCACGTCGGATCGCAGCACTCAGGATTTCGTCGTTAAGATTTTGCTCGCGCATGGTGCAGATCCAAATTGCGTCACTTTAGAATCCGCCGAGACGGGTTGTTTTATGAGAGATTGCCGTACGAAAGGCGAGACGCCTCTGCATCGCGCCGCGGCATTCGGTTCCGAAGACACCATTGACATGCTTCTTGCGGCAGGTGCGCGGGTCGATGCTAAGGACATGCATGGTGACTCTCCACTTTCATGGGCGAGTTGGCATCTTCGGCCCAAAGCAATCCTCCAGAAACTTTGTTACGGAGATTTTCACATCCGCCCGAATCGACGAACAATGGCGGCAAACTTACGCGGAGAGCCACATGCGTAGGGCATTCACGGACCAAAAACGGGCGCTACAGGGAACGGCGGTCGTGCCTCGGCTTTCGCCAACCCGGCGAGTCCCAACCTCAATCTACAGTCTGTACCGCCGTTTCGGCCACGGATTGGGGGTCCTCTGACATTCGCCAATGCTGTTCGAATTTATCACGCGAAGTTGGCGTCCCTACCTTGCAGGGTTGGGGTCCTTTTCGTTGATTCTGGCAGTGCTGTTTACGATTGCCGGCGGCGGATCAGGACTGAACGATCTGTTCTTCCTAACGATATCGATTCTCATGGTTGCGGCACCTGTCACTTTTCTCATCGCGATGCCGATCGCCTTTTGGGCATGGCGCGTCCAGCAACAGAGGGGTGTTCAGCTTTCCAAGGCTCAGGCCACACTGATTGGTTTTGGTGTGGGTGCTCTTCTCCACACGATCTTTCTCATGTTGTATGGAGGCTGGATGGCTTTGCCGCAGATTCTCGGGTTCACAATGCTCTGCGGCGGTGGTTATGGAGCGACATATGCTTACCTTTTTTCACTCTGGGGTGGCCTCCGACTGACAACCGGCGAAAAAGCCGGTAACGGATAGCTCGCCTTTTGCAAGCCAACAAAAACCTTTCGCTGTTCTAGTAAGACAGCGATAAAGTCTAGACTCTAATAACGATGGATCCTTTGGACTTCTCGCAACACTTCCACATCAAGCAGGGTTTCTGCTATCCGGACTGGGATGCCATTTCGCGTATCATTGAGAGGGACCTCCCTGAACTCGAGCGGAACAGAGCTTGGGAAGACGTTTCGCGCGGGTGGGTTAAACTCATCCGGGATCAACTTGAGGGTGATTACAACATCCACGAGACGGCTAATTTTTTAATTTTGTCGGAAGCACCAATGCGCGTTATCAGGGACGCATGCAAGTCATACGAGGATTCGCTGAAGCGGATTCTTGCTGGCCTTGAAGGTGTTGCTTCTGATGAAGGGTATGGCAAGCACGTAGTACTGATGTTTGCTAACCTGGACGATTATTACAGATACATTGCGTATTTTTATCCTGATGGAGAGAGCCCGATGTCAGGCGGTGTTTGCCTCAGCGGGGACGGTTACGTTCACTTTGCTTTCCCTACGGTAGACTATTCTTCTTACCGTACAGTTTTAGTTCACGAGCTGACCCATGGATGCCTTGGGCACTTACCGCTCCCAGCTTGGCTCAATGAAGCCTTGGCGATGCGAATGGAGCAGGTTGTTTGCGAATCTGACATATTTCACCTTGATAAAGAGGTTTACCGGAAACACGCTGCACACTGGGATGAGGAGACCATCCAGGAGTTTTGGACTGGCGACTCATGGGGGATTCCTGGCGATAGCTTCGAGTTGAGCTACAATCTTGCTCAGGTTATTTGGCGTAAGATCGAAGGAGACCTCAGGGCACCGCGCACCGAGATTCTTCGCTTTATCTTGAATGCTCACTACGCAGATGCAGGTGAGACAGCCTGCCAAGCGGTCTTCGATCTTAGTCTTGGCGACCTTGTAACGGATTTTCTTGGAGACGGGAATTGGACACCTCAACCAACAAAACGGCCTGTTAAGTTGCGCCAAGGAACGCCCGAAGTCGATGGCGTAAATCTCAAAATACGGGATGTCACCCTGCGGATTATGGTGCCCTCAGATGTTCCTATTCTGCGAGCAATTTATCAGACCAATGCTCCGGAATTTTTACCCGATGACTCAAGCATCGTGGAGGAAGATATTAATGAGGATTCTCCCAATTAGTTTGTTGCGCAGATTGGTGAAGATGTTGTTGCGGGCGGTGGAATATACTTGGGAGAGACAGGCGAAGAGTCATTTCTCTACATGGGCATGGTCCGTCGTGATCTCCATCGGCATGGCCTCGGTACCTTACTCATGCTGGCACGACTAACGTGGACGATTGGAGATCCCGGATTGGTGTGGGTCATGACGCATGAAAAGACCCGTGGGTTTTATGAAAAGTTTGGCTTCGAGCGGATTGAGCTGCCTCCCGAAGACGAGCCTTATCCGGGATTCACATGGTATGGCCTGTGGCTAGACAATTCGACGAGGCAAAAGATGGGAGTCTTGTTGCGATCGTGTCACTTTCTTGACTTAACGGCAGCAGAACCAAGCGAGCAAGCCAGTGGGGG
>DAIRSW010000097.1:0-10971 GCA_036804205.1 Verrucomicrobiia bacterium
GACAGTCTGGCGGCAGGCTAACAAATATAACGTGCCGCGCCTGGCTTTCGTTAATAAGATGGACCGCACTGGAGCCGACTTCGATTATGTGGTCAAAGAGATGCGGGAGAAACTAAAGGCCAACGCTTGGCCGATCCTTTACCCGCTCGGGAGCGAGGACACTTTGCGAGGTCAGCTCGACGTGATCAACAAAGTCGCGATTATCTACACCGATGACGATTCGTTTGGCTCGACCTACCGGATCGAGCCTATCCCGGCTGAAGAAAAAGCTAAAGTTGATCAAGCGCACGCCGATCTCATCCAGGCCTTGTGCGATATGGACGAAGAATTGGGCATGATGTTTCTTGAGGAAGCGCCCATCACGGCTCAGGACATCAAAGCTGCCATTCGGCGCCAGACGATTACGAACCACTTTATTCCGGTCATTGGAGGTTCTGCATTCAAAAACAAAGGGGTCCAGTTTTTGGTTGATGCGGTGGTGGATTACCTGCCGAGCCCGCTTGATATTCCTCCGGCGCGAGGAATGCATCCTGATTCGGAAGCCGAGATTCTGGTCTCAGCCGATGATCATGGAAACTTTTGCTCGCTAGCATTTAAGTTGTGGGCGGATCCGTTTGTTGGAAAGCTTGTCTTCTTCCGGGTCTACTCCGGCAAACTTAGCAAGGGCGACAACGTCTACAATCCTCGGACGGAAAGACGCGAACGCGTCAGTCGTATCATTCAGATCCAGGCCGACAAACGGGAAGACATCGAAACTTGTTATTCGGGAGACATCGCGGCCATTGTCGGACTCAAGAACGTCACCACCGGCGATACCTTGTGTGAAGAGAGGAAGCCGATCCTACTTGAGCCGCCAAGTTTTCCTGAGCCGGTCATTTCTATGGCCATAGAGCCGAGGACCAAGGTGGACCAAGAAAAAATGGCCTCTGCGCTAGCACGGCTGGCTGAGGAAGATCCCACCTTCCGCACATTCACCAATGAGGAAACCGGTCAGACCATTGTCGCTGGGATGGGCGAGCTGCACTTAGAAATTATTCGCGATAGAATGCTGCGCGAGTTTAAGGTGCAAGCCAATTCTGGCAAGCCTCAGATCGCCTATAAAGAGACCATTTTGCAAGAGGCCGAAGGAGAAGGCAAACTTATCAAGCAATCCGGTGGTCGCGGCCAATACGGTCACGTTATTCTCAAAGTCCAACCCAATGAACGCGGCAAAGGATTGACCGTGCAATCCAAAGTGGTCGGCGGCACGATTCCTAAAGAATACATTCCTGCGGTCATCAAAGGGGTTCAAGACTCGGTATCCAACGGTGTGGTTGCTGGTTATCCGGTGGTGGATGTCAACGTGGATATTTTGGATGGATCCTATCACGAAGTCGATTCCAACGAAATGGCTTTTAAATTGGCAGCCATGATGGCGGTCAGGGACGCGCTCAAAGAGGCCAACCCGATTTTGCTCGAGCCCATCATGAAGGTGGAGGTTAGCACTCCCGAAGAGTATCAAGGGGACATCATGGGTGATCTTAATCGGCGGCGGGCCAAGATTCTGGGAATGGAGACCAGACCGTCCGGATGCAACCTCAGCTCTGAGGTGCCGCTTTCAGAGATGTTCGGTTATGCCACCAACATGCGCTCGCTCTCCAAAGGTCGCGCCGATTATTCGATGACCCCGTCTCATTATGAGCAAGTGCCGCAGCATGTTTTAAGTGCGGTGGTCGATCAGCACTAAACAGCGCCAAACACATCCGAGCGTCTCGTCTTCCTTTTTTCAATTTCATTTTCCTTACTAACACCTAAATTTCATGAGCACTCCTGCTAGCCAAAAAATCCGTATCCGCCTTAAAGCCTACGACCACCGCACCTTGGATCAGTCCGCGGGTGAAATCGTTGAGACAGCTAAACGCACTGGTGCCCGTGTTGCAGGGCCTATCCCTCTTCCGACCCGGGTGGAGCGTTTTACGGTGAACCGTTCTCCGCACGTTGACAAAAAATCGATGGAGCAATTCGAGATCCGCACGCACAAACGCATGCTCGATATCATCGATCCAACCGCGAAAACTGTCGACGAACTTCGCAAACTCAACCTCCCAGCTGGTGTCGACATTAGCATTAAAATCTAGTTCGATTTGTTCTATTCGACACTCCCGCCCCATTTTTACACTTTAATTATTCTTTCATTATGAGCATCGGTTTGCTTGGCAAAAAAATTGGAATGACCCGCATTTATGATCAAAGCGGCGCCGTTACCCCTGTTACTGTGGTTCACGCCGGAGGCAACCGGCTTGTTCAAACGCGCACTGCTGATAGGGACGGTTACACTGCGGTGCAGATTGGTTATGACGATCAAAAAGCGCAGCGCATAACCAAACCCCTGAACGGACACTTTGCGAAGCACAACGCTGAGCCGTGCCGGTTCATTAAAGAGTTTCGGACCGCCGAAGAGGTCGAAGGCGAACTCGATCTTTCGGTCAAACGTTTTGCAGTTGACGACATGGTTGATGTGATTGGCCAATCAAAAGGTAAGGGATTTCAGGGGCCGATGAAGCGGCATAATTTCGCCGGGCAAGGTGCCTCCCACGGTTCCAAAATGCATCGACGCAACGGTGCCATTGGGAACCGTTCAACTCCCGGACGGGTATGGAAAAATATGGGCATGGCCGGTCACATGGGCGATGAGCGAGTCACCACGCAAAACCTTCGGGTGGTCGCAGTTAACGAAGAAGAACAGCTTATTTTAATTAGCGGAGCGATCCCAGGTGCCAACGGAAGCTATGTCACGATCCGTCCGGCCATCAAAGCCAAAAAGGCCAAAGCTTAACTCGTAGTCAGCCTCCTATCCTAACACTTTACGTCTTTTAAAATTATGAGCGAAACACTTTCTGTAGAATCCGCACAAGCGGCCGGCCTGTCCCTGGTTGAAGGGGATAAAGGGTCGCAAGCTGTGCACGATGTGATCGTGGCCATGCGCGCCAACCGTCGTAGCGGCACTGCCAACACCAAAACCCGGGGTGAAGTGGCTTACTCCGGGAAAAAACCATGGCGTCAGAAAGGGACCGGGCGCGCTCGCGCTGGCTCGGCAGGTTCACCCATTTGGGTTGGCGGCGGGGTTGTCTTTGGCCCGCGCCCACGTGACTATTCAAAAACTGTGACTAAAAAGGTGCGTCAGCTCGCATTTCGTAGAGCCCTCACCGAACGGGTTCTCAAGGGCGATGTGATTGTCGTTGATGCTTTTGCTGTGGACGAGCCAAAAACCAAGATTTTTGTGCAACTGCTCCAAGAAAAAGTCGGGGACCCACGCGCTTTAATCATCGGCACTAAGTTTGATCACAATACCATGCTGGCCGGACGAAACGTCAAAAAGGTCCAGCTGACCACCGCCGAATCTGTGAACACCGAAGAGCTTTTACTCTTCAAAAAAATTGTCATTACCAAAGAAGCGTTGCCAACTCTGGCCGCACGCACTGGGAAAAAAGCTTAATTATTTAACTCTCAACTTCTCGATCTTATGCGCGACGCACACGACACCTTAAAAACCATCTGGCTTACGGAAAAAGCGACTTATCTCTCAAGTGAGTTGAACAAATACGTGTTCCGCGTGGATCCTAAAGCTACCAAACCCCAAATTCGACGAGCCGTCGAGGAGCTGTTCGGCAAGAAGGTTCTCGACGTGAACACCTGCAATTATGCCGGCAAGAAAAAGCGTGAGCGCCGTGCTGATTATGGTCGTCGCGCCCATTGGAAGAAAGCTATCGTCACTCTCAAAGAAGGAGAAAAAATCGATTTGGTCTAACCGGTTGATTGTTATATCAACTTCTACGCAACTAACGAATTTTAATCAAAGGACAGAACTATGGCACTCAAAAGACATCGCCCACTTACTCCCGCTGCTCGCTACAAGGTTCTCCCAGCCTTTACGGAAATCACCAAAGATCATCCGGAAAAAAGCTTAACCGAACCCAAAAAACGCACCGGTGGCCGGAACAATCGCGGTCGACTCACTTCACGGCATCGTGGTGGTGGGCACAAACAAAAGTATCGTCGTATCGACTTCCGCCGCAACAAACGGGACGTTCCAGCAACTGTTGCAGCGATTGAGTATGATCCGAACCGTTCCGCTCGCATTGCTCTAGTGCAATATGAGGACGGGGAGAAAGCTTACATCCTAGCACCGGTTGGCCTAGAAGTTGGGGCATCAATTATTTCAGGTCAAAACGCAGAGCCTAAGCCGGGCAATGCACTGCCACTCTCCGAGATTCCTCTCGGCAGCGATATTCACAATGTGGAGCTGGTGCCCGGACGCGGTGGGCAAGTCGCCCGTGGTGCGGGTCAGCGTGCGGTGTTAAGCAACCGCGAAGGCGATTACGCGCTGGTCAAAATGCCGAGCGGTGAGATTCGGAAAATTCACGTTCGCTGTTACGCAACGGTGGGCCAAGTTGGCAACACCGACCACATGAACGTTTCCTCAGGTAAAGCAGGCCGCAGCCGTTGGTTGGGACGTCGTCCTCATGTTCGTGGTATGGTCATGAACCCGGTCGACCATCCTAATGGTGGTGGTAATGGTAAGAGTAAAGGTGGTGGTGGCCGTCAACATCCTGTTTCTCCTTGGGGCCAATTGGCCAAAGGTTTTAAAACCCGCAAAAAACATAAAACCAGCGATCGGTTCATTGTTAACAGACGCAAAAACTCCAAGTAATCTGATTCCCTGTTATGTCACGCTCTCTCAAAAAAGGCCCGTTCGTTGAACTCTATTTGCTCGATAAAATCGACAAAATGAATGACACCGGCGGAAAAAAACCCATCAAGACCTGGTCACGTCGCTCGATGATTACTCCAGACTTTGTTGGCCACACCTTCCTTGTGCACAACGGCAAAACATTTGTTTCGGTGTTCGTCTCGGAAAACATGGTCGGTCATAAACTCGGTGAGTTTTCTCCAACGCGTAACTTCAAAAAACACGGTTCCCACACCGCCAAAGTCGTTAAGTAATTTTATGCATCAGCTTACAACCCAGATTTCAGCAGACTCGTCGCGTGTGTCACACGCGGCAGGAGAGCTGGACTATGGGTTAATGCTGAAAAAGGTTCGAGGATCTCATCTGACCATAACGGCTGCAACGGTTTGCGGAGTTTTCTTTGGACTTGATGGAACGATGCATGCCCAAGGAGCGGCGAAAAGCGGAACATCAGATCTTTCTCAGGAGGAGGCTGCTCTCGTCGAGGAACTTCAGTCACGGCTAGGTGAACAGTTTGTGGATCCTCGCCTTTTTGAAGCCGCACCCATGGACCAACCCGCGCCAGCCCCAGCTGACGAAAGCCCCGTCACTGCGCTTGAAGTTCTGAGCCAAAGCCTCGCCATAGCCAATGCTGAATCCGAGGCTTATCGCCGACAAGCAGAGCAGCTTCAACTCAAGATTGAAGCGCTGGGCTTGGAGTCGGCGAATCCTGATCGTTCTGTCCTTGAAGAACGGCTTCTTAGCGCAGTCAATGATTTGCGTCTACAACGTGACGAGAACGAAGCGTTGCGAGATCAAATTCTCAAGCTCAAGGATGCCATGCTTGGTTACTTGGTTGCGAGCGAAACCGAGCATCCCGAACTACGGATGGTCGTTGAAGAGCAGCTTCGAGCCAGCGATGCGATGCTGATGGCCCAGGAACTCGGCTACTCGGAAGCCGAGGATGTGGTCGGAGCCAATCAGAACCCACTCGACACACTCCGTGTGGTAAGCATTAAAGAAGAGTGGGCGCTCCTAGTTATCAATAAAGGTCGCACCGACGGTATCCGTGTTGGCATGCCGCTCGCCGTGATGCGCGAAGGCCGTGCCATCGCCGAAGCCCTCGTGGTTGATGTGCGTGATCGCATCTGCGGCGCGGTTCTTCACAATCAAATTTCCCCAGAATTTCAAGTTCAAATCGGCGATCGTCTTCGCCCCATTATGTTTTAACCAGAGTCAAAGTCATGGAAGTCAAATCGATCTATAAATACGCGAGAATGTCAGCATTCAAAGTGCGCCAGGTGGCGCGAGAAATTCAAGGCCTGCCTGTAGCTGATGCTCTTGATCTGCTGCGATTTACGCCGAAGAAAGCAGCGCGTATGCTGGAAAAAACCCTGAAGAGCGCCGTGGCGAACGCCGAGAATAATAACGGACTTAATCCGGTTGATCTGGTAATCAAAGAAGCCACGGTTGGCGAAGGTCCTACCATTAAACGCTTTTCACCAAGAGCACGGGGAAGCGCCAGCTCTATTAGAAAACGCACCAGCCACATCCGCATCATTGTTTCCGACGATTTTGAGCCGGTGGTGAAAACCAAAGTGCGAGACACTCAAGCGCGACGCCGCGCCGAAGTTACGGAGCCGGCCGCCGCTTAACAAACCATTTAAACAATTACCACACTCCTTCATCGGAATATCACCTTCATCGCGTTATGGGACAAAAAGTAAATCCAATTGGCTATCGACTCATTTTGAACAAAGACTGGCGTTCACGCTGGTTCGCTCCTCAGAAAGAGTTTCCTGAGGCTTTGAATAGCGATATTCGGATTCGAAAATACGTGAAAGACCGGCTGAACAACGCAGCGGTCTCAAAAATCCTGATCGAGCGCGCCTGGAACAGTCTGCGGGTGACTTTGTTTACCGCACGCCCAGGCGTGGTTATCGGCAAAAAAGGTCAAGAGATAGAAAAGATGACCGAGGATATTTCCCGGATGTCCGGCGGCAAGCAAGTTAAGATCGATATCCAAGAAATTAAGAAGCCCGAGATCGAAGCACAACTGGTTTGCGAGAACGTGGCCAACCAACTTGAGCGACGTATTAGCTTCCGTCGGGCCATGAAAAAAGCTATACAAACAGCTATGGACAACGGGGCAAAAGGGATTAAGCTACGCTGTGCTGGTCGTTTGGGCGGAGCAGAAATTGCTCGAGCAGAATGGTATCGCGAGGGAACTATTCCTCTGCAAACCCTTCGCGTCCCGGTCGATTATGGCTTTTCAGAAGCAAATACCGTCTATGGAAAAATAGGCGTGAAATGCTGGATCTGTAAAGATGAAGAAGAGGCCCCAGCAACACCAACACCAGTTGCGGTAGTGGCTCCCGCGCCAGAACCGGTCCCGGTCGCTGGATAATGGAGCTCGCTAATCTGCTACTCTTGCCGCATTTGCTTAACAAACTTTTGTAACCTCATTCTACCACATTTTCACTTTAGGAGACTTTAGTCATGCCCCTTTTACCCAAACGCGTTAAATACCGTAAGACCCAGCGAGGAAGTCGCAAAGGCAACGCCACCCGCAACGTCAGAATCGACTTTGGCGAGTTTGGTTTGCAGACCGTCGAACGTGCCTGGATAACCAACACTCAGATTGAAGCAGCACGTATCGCGATCAACCGCTACATGAAACGAAAAGGGAAGCTTTGGATCAAAATCTTCCCAGACAAATCCATTACAAAAAGACCTCCTGAAACCAGGATGGGTAAGGGTAAAGGGGCTCCTGAGTTTTGGGTCGCAGTGGTTCGACCGGGCAACATCCTTTTTGAAGTTGATGGGGTGTCCGAAACAATCGCACGTGAAGCGATGCGTTTGGCCGCGAATAAACTTCCAGTCCGCACTAAGTTTTTAACCCGTCACTCGACCGCTGTTTAGGCTTCCCATTGTTATGAAATTTCCTGAATTATCCGAACTCACCTTTGATGAGCTGCTCAAGCAGCGGCGTGACCTGCGTGAAGAGTCTTTTAACCTGCGTTTACAACAAAAAGCTGGGCAAATTGAAAACACGGCGCGCTTTCGTGAAATCCGCCACGAGGTCGCTCAGATAGAAACCATTCTCAGCAACCGTCGCATCAAACGCTTGGCTGAAAAAAGTTCTGCTCCTGTCGCATCGGAATCGACCGCGCCGCAGCCAGCTTAGTCCTCGATTCACCTATTTTTAATTTATGACAAACGAATCTCCCTCTGTCGAATCTTCCGAAGAGAGCCGCGCTTTGCGCAAAACTCGGGTCGGCCAAGTGGTTTCCAATAAAATGGATAAAACCATCGTGGTCTCTGCGGTCACCCGTGTTCCTCATCCACGCTTTCTTAAGATCGTGAAGGTGACCAAAAAATTTCATGCTCATGATGAGAAAAATGAAGCCCAGGTGGGTGACAAAGTTCGCATCATGGAAACCCGGCCTCTTAGCAAAACCAAGCGTTGGCGCTTGGTCGAAGTGCTCGCGCATTAAGCGGAGCGCTCCCCATCACTTTTTAATTTAGGAATTGTTATGCTCCAACTTCGTTCTCGTATGGATGTTGCCGACAACACCGGAGCCCGTGTGGCTTCGATGATCGGCGTTATTGGTAAACGCACCGGCCACGCTCGCGTGGGTGATGTAATCACCGCAAACATTAAAGAAGCCACCCCTAACGGCACGGTCAAAAAAGGGGACGTGGTTCGCGCTGTTGTGGTGCGCACCCGCCAGCCTATTCTCCGGCCTGATGGAAGCTATCTTCGTTTTGATAGCAATGCGGTGGTGATTATCGATAAAGACAAAAACCCCCGAGGCACTCGTATCTTCGGCCCGGTCGCACGCGAACTGCGTGAGAAAAACTTTATGAAAATTGTGTCCTTAGCCCCGGAGGTCTTATGAGCAGAGTGAAAACGCATGTCCGTCGCGGGGATCTCGCTGAAGTCGTTACCGGCAACCACACCGGTTCCCAAGGAAAAGTTCTTCAGGTTCTTCCCAAAAAGAATCAGGTGCTGCTTGAAGGCGTGCGCATGATCAAAAAGCACGTCCGCCGTTCCCAAGATCATCCTAATGGTGCCATTGTGGAACGCGAAGGTCCCATTCACATCAGTAACGTTCGACTCATCGAAAAATCTGATCCGGAAGAAAAGAAAGCCAAAAAATCTAAAAAAGAATCCTAAGTCCAAGCATTATCGCTTCATCCGCCCCGCCACCTACCCTCTCCTAACTTTTCGCGCTTATGTCCGCCATGAAAACCCATTATCTCGAGAAGGCTGTTCCTGTCCTTAAGGAAGCTTTCAACTATGCTAACTTGCACCAAATTCCAAGAATTGAAAAAGTGGTGGTCAACGTCTGCATGGCATCTGCTCAGGATGTAAAAACCGCGCTTGATGATGCAAAAGAGGAGCTAGGTAGGATCACCGGTCAGAAGCCTGCTGAAACCACCGCTAAAAAAAGCATCGCCACATTTAAGCTTCGTAAAGGCCAAGCCATTGGAGCTAAAGTGACACTGCGTGGAGAGCGCATGTATGAATTTCTGGAGCGTCTTATTAAAACGGCCCTGCCAAGAATTCGTGACTTCCGCGGTGTGTCCCCAAAAGCCTTTGATGGCAAAGGGAATTACACTCTTGGCGTCAAGGATCAGTCCATTTTTCCGGAAATCGAACTCGACAAAATTAAACGTAATATTGGTTTTGACGTGACCATTGTTACCACCACCACCAACGACTCGGAAGCAAAAGCTCTGCTCGCTGAAATGGGTATGCCCTTCAGCGATCGCAAAAAGCCCGAGCCAGCTCAAGCCGCCTAATACCTATTCATCATGAGTGTAGTTTCTGATCCCATCGCGGATTTTCTTACCCGCCTTCGCAATGCCTCAATGGCACGCAAAGACACCGTGCGCGTCCCTTTCAGCAAAATGAAACGCGAAATCGCCGAAATCTTGCACAAAGAAGGTTACGTCGATGACGTTTCTCTCGACACATCCGAGACCCATCCCGTTCTTATCGTCAAAACGCGTTTTGTCGAAAAAACCCCTGCCCTCACCGGGCTCAAAAGGGTCAGTCGTCCGGGTCTTCGCCGCTACGTCGGCTCACAAGAAATTCCTCGGGTGCTTGGTGGCATGGGTATTGCCATTCTTAGCACGTCCAAAGGTCTCATGACCGGGCGTGAAGCGAAAAATAATAAACTCGGAGGCGAACTTCTTGCCTACGTGTGGTAGGCTAACCGCTCCTCTCATTTCTGTTCTTTTCAACAACTCTCGCTCTTAAATTTTTCGTCTTATGTCCCGTATCGGCAAACGTCCCATCGAACTTCCTGCAAAGGTCAAATGTAACATTGATGACCAAGGCAACGTCGTGGTTGAAGGACCAAAAGGCTCCCTGAGCTGGACCTTGCCTACCAGCATCGCTGCTGAGGTAAGCGACAATAAACTCAACATCCTGCAACAAGCCGAAGGTCGCTCCATGAGCGCCATGCAAGGATTAAGCCGTTCGTTAATCGCTAACATGGTTCAAGGAGTTACTGAGGGTTTTATCAAGAAACTCGAAATCCAAGGCGTCGGCTTCCGAGCCAACGTTCAAGCCAACGTCTTGAATCTTAGCTTGGGCTTTTCTCACCCTGTCGCCTTCGCTATCCCCGAAGGCATTACCGTCACCGTCACCGACAACACCAAAATTTCGATCGAAGGCATCGATAAACAAAAAGTTGGTCAGGTCGCCGCCGACATCCGCGCTTATTATCCGCCAGAGCCTTACAAAGGCAAAGGTGTCCGTTACGAAGGGGAAATCGTCCGTCGTAAAGAAGGCAAAAAACAAGCCTAATATCTTCTCAACTCTTCAAACACGCACCCCGAATTTATTATGTCTAATTACAACCGCAAAGCCGCTCACCGCGCTGTTCATGAAAGAGTGCGCAAACGTGTTTCCGGCAGCCTGCAACGCCCACGACTCGCAGTGCATTTCTCGGGACGTCATGTGTACGCCCAAGTTATTGATGATGAAGCGGGTCAAACCATCGCCGCTGCAACATCTATGGAACAAGGCGTGCGCAGCGGACGTTCCAATCGAGCCAATGTTGACATCGCGAGCCAGATAGGCAAATCCATCGCCGAGCGTGCCCAATCTAAAAAAGTTAAACAAGTCGTCTTTGACCGCGGCGGCTTCCATTACCACGGGAAAGTGAAAGCGCTTGCTGACGCTGCTCGTGAAGCCGGCCTAGAATTTTAAGCTATGAGTACTGAGATCACCGACACACCTTCTGAGA
>DAIRSW010000098.1:0-10771 GCA_036804205.1 Verrucomicrobiia bacterium
TCTGCATGAATTGGTTTACCGAAAGCTACCGTTACGCGGTAAGGAATTCTTTTAGGGATCTTAAAAAAGTACTTTTGGCGCTCAAAAGAAAAAATCGAGCCCCATAATTCATCCAGCCACACTGGCACCACGGGAGCGTTTGCACCGCGAGCAATCAATTCAAAGCCTCGCTTGAGACGCAGCAGGTTGCCGGTGCGGCTCAGCTCGCCCTCGGGAAACACGCAAACGACTTCGCCTCGTTTGATGCCGTCCACCGCCGCGGTCAGACCGCTTTTAGGATGTTTCCCTGAAATGGGGATGGCTCCCACCGTGCGAAAAATGGGGTTTAACCAAGGGATGTTGTAAATGCCTTCGAAAATCAGATATCGAACCCGCCGCGGACAGGCCAATTGCAGAATGATGGCATCCACCCAACTAATGTGGTTTGGGAGAAGTAAAACTCCGCCTTCCGGAAATTCAGGTGGTCGAATCACGCGGACATGATAGATCAGGCGCGCGAGAAAAGATCCGACTCCATACAGTAGACCTTGGGCTAAAGGTGGTGCCGAAGGAGGAAGCGTCGAAGGAGGAGGTGTTGAGGAAGGCTCGTTAGAATCAGGGGAGGGACCGTTTTTCTCGCTCATAATACAAATGTGTTGGGGGTTAGGTGTAGCAGTTTGCTACACCAAACCGGTGAACTGCACAACGCCGAACGGTCTAGTCTTTTCGCCTCGGATGCAATCCGTGCTGCTGAAGTTTTTCGCGTAAGGTCAGACGAGTGATGCCCAACCACCGGGCCGCTTTGCTTTGGTTTCCGCCAGCTAAATCGATGGCTTGTCCGAGCAAGCGCTGCTCAAACTCAGAAAGGAGAGTTGAGTAGATATCGGTGGCTTTGCCTCGAGCGGCTTCGTCCAGAAGACGGATCATCCGTTTTTCCAGGCCTCCGCTTCGGGCTTCGGTCTGTGGCTGATTGACCAGCAGATCCTCCAGATCGGATGCGGTCAACACATCGCCTGGCGCCGTGACAACCGCCTGACGGATCAGATTCTCGAGCTGCCGTACATTGCCCGGCCAACTTTGTTGTTCCAAAATTCTGAGAGCTTTTTCTTCGATCTGTACATCCACTTGATACGCCTCATTACAAACCGCGAGAAAATGCATGACCAACGCGGAGATGTCGTCGCGACGTTCCCTCAACGGCGGGAGATTAAGAGTGACCACATTGAGACGAAAATACAGGTCTGGCCGAAATTGGCGTTCTTCCATGGCGCGTTCTAAATCGAGGTTTGTTGCTGCGATCACCCGCACGTCGACTGCGATATCTTCGCGACCTCCAAGTCGCTGAATCGAGCGCTCTTGGAGCACCCGCAAAAGCTTTGCCTGAGTGCCGGGGCTTAACTCCCCAATTTCATCCAAAAAAATAGTGCCATTATGCGCTTGTTCAAACCGACCGACCCGACGGCTATCTGCTCCGGTAAAGGCTCCTCGTTCATGACCAAAAAGCTCGCTTTCCAGGAGGGTTTCCGGGATCGCGGCACAGTTGACCGCGATAAACGGAAGATGTGCGCGATGTCCAAACTGGTAAATGGCCCGGGCGATGAGTTCTTTACCAGTCCCGGTCTCACCTCGAATCAGAACCGGAATCGGCTTGGCGGCCACCCTGCCGAGTTCTTTATAAACTTCCTGCATGGCCCGGCTTTTGCCAATAATTAGATCGCGCACTTCCCGTCCGGGTTCCAGCGCAACCGGACGTGCCATCAAGCGACTGCTGTTCAACGCCCGGTCTGCGCTGGCCAAGAGTTCATCTTTTTCGAGCGGCTTGGGCAAATAGTCGTAAGCCCCCTGTTTGGTGGCTTCGATGGCTGCCTCGGCGGTTGTTTCTGCCGCCACCATGATCACTGGGAGCCGAGGGTGACCGACCCGCAACGCTCGAATCAGCTCAAACGCAGAGCCTTCCGCCAAATCGACTTCTGAAATCACCAACTCCAGGCTTTTTCCGGCCTTGCTTCGCAGCAGCTCTACGGCTTCGGCCTGAGTGACGGCGTGTTGCACCTCCCATTGATTGGCATCGAACCAAGCGATAACTTGCCCGGCAGCATTCCGATCCGGTTCGATCAGCAGAATCTTGTGTTGCCCCATAACCCTCGTGTCTGGAAGGATTGGTTTAGCCAGCCACGTCCCAACGTCGGCGGGTGTGGGTTGTGCCTTTTTCCGCAGAACGAATCGCGTCCAAAGGTTCTGCGCCGGCAAAGAGAAGCAGAGCGAGCCCGGGCAGATAACGATCCACGGTTAGCAGATTGGAACCGACCGTATCCCGGATGCGTTCCTGACTTAACTGGTTATAATAACGAGTGCTGGTGTGAAAACGCAGGTCACCGTCGTCAAAGTCCAACTCGAAGCGGCCAAATTTCATGCCATAATTGGCGCGGCAAATGAACTCGCTTAAACCAGGACGTTGGGCTTCGGAGCCCCGTAGAGGGACGAATGAAAAAAACTGGAAGACATCGTTTTCTTCATTAACAGCAGCGACGCAACGAAACTGGCCGTGCTCGCCGGTAAACCCGAGGTGAATAAAAAGATCGTCATCGTGTCGATCGTAGTGCCATTGGTTCGAGTCAAAATACTCGACCAAAGCTTCATAACCAGCATTCATGGCCAATGTCCTTTCTAGAAACGTGAAATGTTGAGGCCCTTTTCAGTGTGCGAAGCAGTATGCTGATCAGGAGGTGAGAATACAACGTAACTGATAACCTAAGCGAAGGGTGAGGAATAGCAATCGTTGAATATGGATAAGTGTGAGGGAGAGCTGGGGGAGCTGAGGGGGAAAGCGAAAATGAAGGCGAAAATGAAGGTGAAAACATCTTGCATATCGCGATATCGCACTTAAAAATGGGTATGTCCGCTCTCTCGCCGCTTCAAGCTCAACCCATCCTCAACCAAACTCTCCTTCTCGATGTACGATCTCCTGCCGAGTTCGAAGAAGCTCATATTCCTGGGTCACACCTCATTCCCCTCGATCAATTTGAGTCCGATGCAGTCCGTGCCTTGGCCAAAAATCATGAGCACTGCTTGATCATCTGCCGGTCCGGGAACCGCGCTCAGCAGGCCGCCAAAAAACTTGGCGAACTCGACTCAGTCGCGATTTTAGACGGAGGAATTCTGGCCTGGGAAGCCGCCGGACTGCCACTCAATCGTGGGCAAAAAACCATGTCCTTGGAACGGCAAGTGCGCATCGCCGCAGGAGCCCTGGTGGTAACCGGCGTCCTGCTTGCGACGCTGGTCAACCCATGGTGGATGGCTCTTTCCGGCTTTGTCGGCGCTGGCCTCGTTTTCGCTGGCATCACCGACACCTGCGGCATGGGCATGCTCATCGCTCGCATGCCCTGGAACCAGCGCCAAGCAGCCTGCTGCACCATCCGCCCTGATGCCAAGGCTTAACTCCTCCCAGACCTTTTTCAGCCAATGTTTTTACGTCAACTTTTCGATCCCTACCTCGCTCAATACAGCTACCTGATCGGCTGCCAACGAAGTGGGGAAGCCATTGTCATCGATCCTGAACGGGATATTGATCAATACACCGCGCTGGCTGCGGCCAACGACCTGCGCATCGTCGCCGTCGCCGAAACCCATATCCACGCCGATTTTGTCAGCGGCGGACAAGAATTTGCCGCAGACCCGAAGCTTCAGCTTTATCTTTCCGCTGAGGGCGGTCCGGATTGGCTCTATCGATGGCCGGCCGAACGTCCGCACGTGCATTGGCTGAAGGCCAATCAGCACTTCTTTATCGGCAACATCCGATTTCAAGCTATTCACACGCCCGGGCATACTCCTGAGCATCTCAGCTTCTTGGTCCAGGACGAGGGAGGCGGTGCCGACCAACCCATGGCGCTTCTGACCGGCGACTTTCTTTTTGTTAATGACGTGGGCCGCCCCGACCTCCTGGAATCGGCAGCCGGACACAAGGGCGTGATGGAACCGTCTGCTCGCCAGTTGGCCGGTTCCCTGCGGGACACCCTCACCGCCTTTGAAGATTACTTGCAAATCTTGCCCGCTCACGGAGCTGGCAGTGCCTGTGGCAAAGCGTTGGGTGCTGTCCCTACCACCACCCTTGGATACGAGCGCCGGTTCAACCAACCTTTCCGTCAAGCCCTCGGTAACGCCGAAGATTTTGTTCGAACCATACTTTCCGGGCAGCCGGAGCCGCCTCCGTATTTTGCGACCATGAAAAAGGTTAACCGCGACGGGATTCGCGTGACCGGTGGCTTAGCCGTTCCACGCCACCTGAATGCTCAGGAGTTGAGCGTCATCATAGAGAACGACAAACCGGCCATCCTCGACTCACGAGCCGATGCGGCTGCCTTCGCGCAGGCCCATCTCCCTGGAGCCATCCACGCGCCTTTGCATTCTCCATTTTTTTCTGTAGCAGCCGGGTCCTACTTGGAAGCGGAGCAAAAAAGTGTGGTGCTTTGTGAAAATGAAACGGAGGCCATGCTGGCGGCGCGTCAGCTTTACCGCATTGGGCTGGATGGTTTGCTCGGTTGGACCAGCCCGGACGAGGTGCACGCGCATCTGACTGCTACCCTTTCGCACATCGACTTCACCGCTTTTCAGCCCCAACAGGCTCTTCAGGAAGGAGCAATCATTGACGTGCGCACGGCCGGAGAGTTCGCCTTGGGACATGTAGACGGGGCTCATTCCTTTCCCTACACCCGGTTGAAAGAACGGCTCGCTGAACTTCCACAAGAGCGTCGCCTCTACATCCACTGCGGCAGCGGAAAACGGGCTGCCTTGGCTTCGTCCTACCTGCAGTTGAAGGGTTTTGCGGTCACCTACGTGGATGGCGTCTGTGAGGACTGTCAGCGCATCGCTCAGATGGAAGGGGCGTTGGCTTAGTCCGCGCACTGATTGGCATGAGCATTGTCTACGGACTGATTGTTGGTTTGGCTCTTGGTCTCACCGGCGGCGGCGGCTCCATTTTTGCGGTGCCTCTGTTGGTGTTCGGTTTAGAACTGGACTTTCGCCGGGCCGTAGCCGTGTCGCTTGCTGTGGTGGGTCTGACTGCACTGTTTGGAGCAATTCTGCAAGCGCGGTCACGTCAGGTTTTGTGGGGTGCTGGAGCGTTGCTGGGAGCTGGCGGGATCCTGGCCGCGCCTTTGGGCGCGAGGTTAGGCGAGATGTTGCCAGATCAGTGGTCGCTTTTGCTTTTCGCGATTCTGATGAGCTTTATTGGCGTTCGAATGTTGCTGCCCAACAACACCGCACAGGATGTCCCGATTAGTTGGATGAGTTGCGAGCGGAAGGAGGATGGTACACCAAAATTTACGACCCGCTGCGCCGCCAAGATTTTTACCTCAGGCATGCTGGCCGGGTTGCTCTCAGGAATCTTTGGCGTCGGTGGGGGTTTTTTGATCGTGCCGGTTCTTTTAATGGTCACAAAAATCAGCATGCCGCGGGCTTTAGCGACCTCGCTGGTGGGGATTTTTCTTATTTCGAGCTCAAGTTTTGCGGCCAACGCCGTGCACATGCAAGCCTCGGACTGGCCATTAGCGGGTCTTTTTCTGCTGGGAGCAGCTGCTGGGATGCTGAGTGGGGTGGTTCTAAAAAAATGGCTTCCTGGCAAGTTCTTGCCGCCGATTTTTGGAGTGAGCAGCCTCGGGGTGGCGCTGTGGATCTTGGTCACTCAAATTGTGCAGCACTACAAATGATGATGTCCAAAAGCTAAGTTGTCCCACTCCTTTTGAATAGCCGCCTTCTCGGTCTCGTAGCGCTGAGTCAGAGCCTGGTAGGCCGCAACTTCTCTACTGAAATCTTCCTGTTGTGCCTTGGGCAGCAATGCATAGAGGGCACGCCGATGCTCAAGTTTCTGATACCAAACCCGCAGAGCTGTTTGTGCGCCTTCATTCATTTTGGTTCTTTGATTCAGCAAATACTCCTGAACCATGGCCTGCCGCTGCAATTCGTCCCAACGCTCCTCGGCTGCGGCCGAGCGAGCGCTTGCTTCGATATCACTTTCTGAGGCGCTCTCCAGGTTCACCACCATCGAAAGTCCTTGCTCCTGTTGTTGGATTTGATACTGCTGGACAACAAACGGCACCATCAAGAGACCTCCCCCATTTATCATTAAGAAGCCGGCCAAACTTCCTTTTAGATCACGTGCGAAAAAGGCAAACGCACCGTAGGGCAACAGAAAAACGGTTAAACCCCAGCCGAGGCTTTGCTGAAAAGCGCGTGCCACAATGGACAACCATCCAAGAAGCATCAGCGCGGCACCTCCGAGCATCAAAGTTAACGGATCTGTCAGGTTCATGGTTTCAAAGGGTAAAGTTCCTCGGCTTGCACGTCACGCGAAAGGGCGGCCAAAATGCCAATGACCATGGCGACCCAAAGCCCACCGGCAAAGAAAACACCACTGGCCAACCACAAACCCATCTCGGCGACCCCGTAGACATAAGATACCGCGAACACTAGCGAAATGCCACAGGCCAACAGGGCCTGGGCCGAAACGGGATCCAGTTGTGGCCCTCGTTCTTTACGAAGCTCTGAAAAATACCAGATCACGGAAATGGCCAAGCAACCGGCCACGGGCACATAAACCTCCATCAAGGCTTCATTCATTAAAAACAAATCATACACTCCGTGCAACACCACCACACCCAGAAACGCTAAAAGCAGTGGGATTCCCCCCTCCTTGACCGTTTTTCCGGAGAGCAGGTCGCACAATGCTAATCCGGCAATCCCAGTCAGGGACATGTGTAAAATGTTCGCGGTCAAGACTCGCATGTAAGCAATTGAAGCGCTGTAATCACGAAAATACTGAAGGTTCTCCTGCACCGCAAAGCCCAGGCCCACGCAACCGCAGAGCAGGGCTTGATCCAGCCGACGTAGACCGAGGATGAGCGGCAAAAGTGGGGCCACGCAAATCAATTTGGCCAGCTCCTCACGCCAGCCGATGCCAAGCACGCAATACAAAAGGTCCCACCACGGATCCTGAGTGATCGACATGCCCACAATGCTGTCTTGAATGTACACTGCGAACAAGGTGGGAATCACACTAAAAGCTCCTAGCATCACAGCTACGGGAGTTAAAACGAGGCTTCGCCATTTCCATCCGGGTGCGAGCATTTGCAAAATGACGAAAGAAAACCAAACCCCCAGGCCAAGAAGTGCCATATGCCGAGGAGCGGAAGCTTGCCAGGCTCGCAACTCCGCCTGCCAGAGACTGTGAAACGCTTTTTGAAAATCCAGCTCTCGAATCTGAATATCGGTGCTCAGGGCATCGATCAGCTCTTGCTCAAATCCGAACTTTTCCAGCAGCTCAATTGTTTCTGCGGTGCGCCCTTCTTGATAAAGACTTTGCACAACAAAAAGTTGCTCGGCCTTGGCATCCTCATGTGCCAGTGCCTCGCGTCGAAGCGCCGCGAGACCTTGCCGGGCATCATCGTCTGAATAATAGAACCAACTCAGCACCACATTGGCGTAGCGTGGTGGATTGGGCCGAAGCGCGAGGTTGAGTAAATCCTCGCTATAAGTTACGGGAAGTTTTTGAAGTGAAAACAAAAGCGCTAAGGCCACTTCTTTTTCCTCTGCTGGCCATGGGGCTAAGGCGATCCGAGAAACGTGGCGGCTGGTAAGAGCGACAAACTCTTCGTAATCAATTTCATCAATCCCCACCCCCGCCGGCATGGCCTGAAAAGCCTCCGTTGCGCCGTTTGGCACGCTGAGCGCCGTATCGAGAATGCTGGAAGCGGTCTCGTAATCTTCGGAGTAAGGTTGAATAATGGTTTCGGGGATATCGAAGTTGTCAAAGACCGAAACCTCTTTCTCATCAAGCGGCACGAAAAGAGCCGCATAAACAAGTCCCCAGGCAACAATGGAGCATGAAATACCAAAAACCACTGCGCCCGAGCGAGTGGCGTCATAACTCCACTCGTGGAGTCGACCCATGACTTGAGGTTTTTCCATTTCCCAAGGGCTTTAGCACTCCGCATGGGTGCACTCAACAAGAAAGGTCTAGCATTTTTAAAGGTTAAAAAGCTAAGAGCTTTTCGCTCGCTTATTTGCCCAGGCAAAACTTAGAAAAAATCAAATCCAACACCGCGTCTGGATCAGTGAGCCCTACGATGTGCTCGAGTTGCGCGAGAGCGCTTCTCAGTTCCACCGCGACCAACTCCGGTTCCAAGTCAGTCTTTAAACCTTGAGCGGCTTGTTCCAAGGCATCTTTTGCCAGAGCCAGCGATGCCGCATGGCGGGCGTTGACCGCTAGCAATTGTTCTTCCGCAGCAAGGTGACTTGGCAAATCCCAGACCTGCTCTTTAATGGTTTGGCGTAGTTCTTTTAAACCTGCTCCGCTTTGGCAACTAATTCTCACCAGGCCGGGCTGAGCGGTCCAATCCGGATGCACGGGCAAATCGATTTTATTGAGAACCAGCAAAGAACGATCCGCAGGACGCGGTAGCAGAGTTGCCGGCGGCGGCTGTGACCCATCGTAAACGCAAAGAATAAAGTCCGCTGAAGCCATGATCTCTTGAGTCATTGCCATGCCAGCTTGCTCCACCGCTTCGGCCCCATCTCGTAACCCAGCCGTATCCACCAAACGCACAGGAAGACCCTCCAACGAAAATTGTTCTTCCAAATAATCCCGAGTCGTTCCTGGAATGGGACTTACTAAAGCCCGTTCACGCTCCAACAAAATGTTAAGCAGACTTGACTTGCCCGCGTTCGGTGCGCCCACCAAAGCGATTCGTAAACCCTCTCGCAGTGTCCGTCCGCGTTCGGCACTGCTCAGATAGTCGCTCAATTGCTGGCTTAATGCGATACACCGCTGGATGAGTGCAGCAGCTCCCTCGGGCTCGATCCCTTCCTCAGGAAAATCAATGGCCGCTTCCACTTCAGCAATAATTTCCAACAGCCGCTGGTGCACCTCTTCAAACCGCTGCCGCCAGCCGCCGGCCAGTTGCTGTTGAGCGCTTCGCAGAGCGAGATCGGAGCCTGCCTGGATTAAATCCATCACCGCTTCGGCTTGGGTAAGATCCATTTTGCCATTCATCCAGGCGCGCCGGGTGAATTCACCAGGTTGGGCCAGTTGAATACCGGCTCGAAAGAGCGCCGACAAAATGCGAGACACGATCGTAGGGTTGCCGTGGCATGAGATCTCCACCGTATCTTCCCCCGTGTAAGAACGGGGAGCACGATGCACACTGAGCATGACGTCGTCGATCCACACCCCATCTTCCGCGAGTTTAGCCCAGCTCTGAGTTCCACCCGGTCGATCCGCGAGCGCTGGTCTGCTGATCACCAGCGGTTCGAGCATATCCAGACAGCCTGAGCCGGATACGCGGATCACTGCTAGTGCCGAAGCACCTGGTGGAGTGGCCAAAGCAGCGATGGGCGGCTCATGGAGGATCATAGTGCGCCGGGGTCCAACCAACTAATCTTCATCCTCATCCTCGCTGAGGCGCTCGTGAGGTTCGTCCTCCTGATCTTGGGTCATCATTTGTTCGAGAACTTCGCTCATGTCTTCCACTTCGTCCCAAACCTCTTGCGCTACAAAAATCGGAGCCTTCTGCTGGCAGGCCAACGCAATACTGTCACTCGGCCGGGCATCCAACTCAATCACCTTACGCTCGATCAACTCGTTCTCTGCAGTCACGATGACCCGGGCATAATACGTGGCCGCCTTCATTTCGTTAATGATTACTCGATCGACCCGAGCGCCAAGACCTGTCATCAGATGTACCATGAGATCATGGGTTAACGGACGTTCTTTGCGGCGTCCTTCCCAAAAAAGGCGGATTGCCAAGCCCACACTTGCGTCCACGTAAATCACAAAAACTTTGGTCGAGTTGCCAATAAAGATGGCAAAGCCACCGCTGGTTTGCAGCACTGCTTTGATTTCGACTTCGATGACCGGATTTGCCATGGGCTAGGTTAGGGGCGTCGGGCTGAAAACACAAGCGCGGCCCTGCAAGGACTGCTCGTGAGTTGCTTAGAGCCCGGGTTGGGTATCTCTTCCGGAACGCGGTTCTTCGAGGGGAAGAACAGTTCCTGGTTCGGGAGCTTCTTCCTCAACCGCGAGCGCTTCAGCGGTATCATCCTCCCAACGGGTGCGATCCGCTAAGAAGACAATGTCTGCGGCCCGACGATCCACCACCGGGATGGGTAGCGTTGCCGTAAGTGGGAATCCTGGAGGAGCTCCGCTGCGGGTGATGAGAGGGAGCCATTCTTGGTAGGGCCCACGAATGATGCCACTGAGCAGCGGACGATCCGCTGAGGCGGGTGATAGGAACATCCCGCGGATGGGCCTACCTAGGTGCTCAAAATCGTTGATTTGGTAAAACGCATCAAGGGTCGTCGGTAACCAGATGGTATCCCGATCAGCATACCAGGCCACCGCCCAAGGAATGTCGGAGGTCACCAATTCATCCTCTCGCATCCAGCCTTCCGAGCCGCCAACCTGAGCAATAATGAAGGGGTGATACGGCGGGTAATGAATCCTCTTGCCTTTGCCCATCGGAAGCAAATTGAAAAAAAACGCGAAACCGCATAAGGCAAACAGCACAGCGATAAAGCCACCGCGCAGAACCTCCCAGTCCTGCCCCAAGCGACTCCAAAGAACCAACAAGAAGGCCGATCCGTAGACGATCATGAGAGGCATCACAATTACTTGAAAATGGTTCGCGTGCACCACGTCCTGCTCTCGCACCGACATGCCGAGCAAGGCGGTTGCCAAAAACGCGCCCACCCAGCCTAAAAGCAAAAGCCATCGGAAATTACTCGTCTCTCGCCTCTTAAA
>DAIRSW010000099.1:0-2536 GCA_036804205.1 Verrucomicrobiia bacterium
GAGTTTAGATAAACTTTCCACTCTTGCTTGGCCTGAACAATATCAATCCCAAGTTCTCGTCGCAGCATGCTTTGCAGCTCCACAAAAACCGCTTCATTGAGGTCACTCGGGTTATAAAGATAGCTGACCCGCGGAAAGCCGCGGCCTTCTGGATAGCCTGCTTCTGCGAGAAGCTGCCTGGCGAGGTCGGGATCATAGCCCAGACCTTGCGGGGGTTGGTAGTCGCGGCCTGTTCCAGGGGGCACAAAAACGTCCGTGGCAGGTTCTCCTGCGCGGGTGATACGTTCGGTGATGGAAGACTTGTCAATCGCCAAAGCCAGGGCTTTTCGCACCCTCGCATCGTCAAAGGGCGGCTGGGTCACGTTGAATCGCAAAAAATAAGTGGCCAAGATAGGTGCGCTATGAAAGTCCGGTCGTTCGCGCAAACGATGTAGAAACATCATCGGCGCGAGACCCTTATCCAACATCAAATCTGCTTCCCCGGTGTCGTAAAGATTAAAGGCGGCCATGGCTTGGTTGGTGGGCAGAAAATCCACGGTGGTCATGGCAACATTCTCGGCGTCCCAATAGTGCGGGTTTTTTTCCACGCGCACCCGGTCGTTGATTCTCCAGGCCTTCAATTGGTAGGCCCCGTTGCTAATCAGGTTGCCCGGACGCAGCCAATGCTCTCCATGCTCTTCCACACTGGGCACATGCACTGGCCGCAGGGTGGTGAAAGCGCAGAGATCAATAAAATAAGGCGTGGCCTCGGCCAAAACGACTTCGAGTTGGTGATCAGACAGCGCTCGCACTCCGACTTGGCTCCAATCGCCGGCCCATTCTTGGTTTTCTTGCACCAGCGCAAAGGCTTCCGCCCCTTCAATGCAATAAAGCAGATAGGAATAGGCCGAAGCGGTTTCTGGGCTCAGGGTACGTCGCCAGCTGGCTACAAAATCATGCGCGGTCACTGGATCACCATTGGACCAACGAGCTTCGGGCCTCAGGTGGAACAGGTAGCGGCGGCCTTGCTCCGTAATTTCCCAATGCTCCGCGACGCCCGGTACGGTTTTTCCGTGCTCATCAAAATCGGTGAGACCCTCAAATAAGGTGTTGACCACACGCCCTTCCGGCTGGCCCGTGACAATGGCTGGGTCCAAAGATTCCGGCTCAGCGGCGTTGAGGATGACCAAGTCGGCCCGGTCAAACTGCACCCCACATCCGGTGAGAGCGAAACAAGCTAGACACGACAGCCAGGCAACACGAGATAGGGGCTGACTCATAGTCGGGTGAAGTCGGGCCGAGGTTGGCCCTAGAAGTTTTTTATCGCTCGGCCGGCGTGGGCTCGGTTTCCACAGTCTCGGAGGGCTCCACAGTCTCGGAGGGCTCTTCTACGAGGTTGTCCACTACGGGTAGCTCGCCCAGATTCAGTTCGGTGCCAAGTTGAAGGCCAGGAGCTTCGTCAGATTCCAAAGGCTGATCAAGGAGGGCGCCGGGCAACTCGTCAGGGGTTTCATCGCTCGTCTCCGGCGTGGCTTCTTCGGTGGAAGGTTCGGAGGTTTCGTCCAAAAGTTCGACGGTCCCCAGGGGCGAGTGAATGGTCGAATTAAGTCCAGCAATCGCCAAGGCAAGGATGAAAAAGATCACCGCCAACCATGTGGTGGCTTTAGTGAGAACGTTGGTTGTTTGCGCACCAAAAAGGCTATCGGTCATGCCGCCACCAAAAGCGGTGCCAAGGCCTTCGCTTTTTGGACGCTGCATCATGATGACGAGACACATCAAAAGCGCGATCAGGATTATAAATACCAGGAGAATGTTGACCAGAATCTGCATGAGAACTTTGGAGTATGGGGGAGGACCCTTCGCTTGTAAAGAGGGGAAGCAAAAGGATTGTTCAGATTGGCGGGGATTTCACCCTTCCAACGGCGTCCGACTGGCCCGGGCAAATTGCGCAGCAAACTTTTTTCGAATCGGAGCTTCCACCACTTTGGAGCGATGTCTTGGGTCGACAGGGATCTCGGGAAGAACAAAAACGCCTTGGACCTCATAGTTTCGGGGCCACAAAAAGCTTGGGGCTGGTGTTCCTTGATTCATTAGCTCGAGAAAAAGAAACCACGTATTTTGATCGGTCGGGAGCGCCACACAACGGCGCACCTCGGGGTGCAGCATGACGATGGCCTCTAAAGGCAGCGGCCCTTGTGCCATATTGAGGTGTCGCGACCAAGGCCCAGTGAGCCAAAGCTGTTGGTTGTGGTCGAGGTAGCCACCATCCCCCGTGCGATGCCAGATACGATCTTTGGCCATGATTTTTTTCCCTCGCGCAGCATTATCCGGCCAATAACCAGGGACCACGTGGTTGGCGCTCACCGCGATTTCTCCCACCTGACCGGGTGCGCACTGGGCCTCGTCCCACTGCAGCTGACTCAGCGAGGAAAGCTCTCCGGCGGGCAGCCGTACGATGCGCACATGCAGTCCTGGTACAGGTAAGCCCGCCCGTAGGCCTTGGCCCTTGGCGATTTCTTCGCGCATGAACCCCTGCACGCGCAGGCGGTGCGTCTCG
>DAIRSW010000099.1:2546-10697 GCA_036804205.1 Verrucomicrobiia bacterium
CACGACTGGAGTGCGGCATGAGAATCGAGCTCCCAACCTGCGATGGGCTCTGCCTCGCTGGAGCCGTAGACCAATTGCACCCGCATTCCTAGTTTGACCCAAGGCTCCACCGCTCGCGGGAAGATGGGAGCGCCACCGGTGGTGACGGTGTGCAGGTGTTTGGTCGTGGGCCAGGCGGAGTTGCGGGTGAGTTCCGAGGCCAGTCGTTCCAAAAAGGCCGGCGCT
This sequence comes from Verrucomicrobiia bacterium, assembly GCA_036804205.1. Taxonomy (GTDB): domain Bacteria; phylum Verrucomicrobiota; class Verrucomicrobiia; order Chthoniobacterales; family CALDSX01; genus DAIRSW01. The sequence continues at coordinate 2,772 of DAIRSW010000099.1, forward strand.
CCGGTCAAGCGATGGCATGATTCTATCTCGTTCTTGATAGTGCTCCAAGAAAAGCGATCCAGCTTTTTTAGGGAAAACCGGGGCAGAATGGTGGCGACTCCGTGGTCGAGGTTGGCGAGAGCAAAGATTGGCAGGGTAGAGAAATCCGTCTGACCGGGAACAAGGTTCAGGTGTTCGGCCACCATTTGGCTTTGTGTTTTGAGAAAGCCGTGGCTGCGGGGGATAATTTTTGGATCGCCGGAAGTGCCACTGGTGGTGGTGAGCAGGGCCAACGATTCTGGGGTGCACTCCACCGGAGGGGGAACCTGCAAATCGGACTCGGAGCTTTTAGAATGTAAAAGTGTCAACCGCCGACCTTGGCGGAGGACGGCCCGGCTGTACCATAAAAGCCAACCGGCACCGGCGACGAGGGTTCTTTCCGGTTGGATTTGTTTAAGGATCTTGTCTAAATGGGACGCTGGAAGGCCAGGGTCTAACACCACCGCCACCGCACCCCGATGCCACAAACTTAATAAGGCCACAAAAAATGGCACACCTAAAGGGACGAGAAAGAGAACCCGATCTCCTGGGTGTAGGCCTTGAGCGTGCCAGACGGCAGCTTGATTTTGCACCGCTCGCCAGAGTTGTGAGTAGGTGAACTTTTGAGAGCCCTTTTGGAAGGCTAGATCGTCAGCACGCTCTTCCGCTAGGGAGTCAAGGCGAAGAACAAGGTTCATAATTCGCAATCATCAGGCCGAATGACGCTTCGGGGCAAGGCCCGCCTTGCAAAATTTGACCGCTGCCGGGCACGTCACAGTGAGGCAGGTTTTCGATCTCAAATGGAGGGGATGGACTTTTTTGCTTGATTGCGTAGCGATCTTGCAGGTATTTCGTGCGCACGGTTTTACTTATGGCTTATCTCCACCCCAAGTTCGTATGCTGGGCCCCCGTTATTCTGGGGCTGACCCTTCTCGTCTGCCCAGCTTTCGGCAGCCAGGGAACCGTTGAGTTAAGGCAATATTCAGGAATGAACTTTCAGGTCGATGCCGAGTTCCTTCGTGCCGGAAATGTGCAGTATTTTTTCGGGATGGTAAAACCCGATGGGTCCGCGCTGGTGGAAAACTCGGCCGTTTCTGCTGGGGCCATTGAATCCGCATTTCAAGCTCTGCTAAAGCTTGACCATGGTGGGGTCTGGAGCAAGCAGACCGAACCGGAGCTGCACGCTTTGGTCAGTCGAGTCGCCTATATCGCCCCTCACCCAATTTCATTTTTTTCAGCGGACCGAGTTACTGATGCCACTTTTATCAACGCCGTTTCGCCCAATCTCCAAGTTCGCGCAGAGGGCGGCCCCTCATTCAGTATTTCTGGCAGCACGCTTCGTGGGATCCCTTCCGCGAGACTTGATGTTGAACACTTCACCGCACTCGCCTTGCCTAGAGCAAGCCACCCGGCCGCTGCGGCTTTGCATTTGCCCGGCGTTCAGCCCAAACCGGGTGCCTTAGTATGGCAGCGCACCTATGACTTCGGAAGAATCATGGGCATGCGCACGTCGGAGGAAAACTTTTCTGCGACCCTTCATTACGAGCTTTCCGCAGGTGAGACTTTGGTGGTTAACTATTCTTTAGGATATCTCTACACGCTTCCCCCTGTTTCCCCGGCGCGGGTCGTTCGCAACACGGCCATTGATTACACCAGCAAGCTTATTGCCAACCTGCAGCGGCGGGATCTCTGAGCACTACGAGTGGCAGTAATATTCACCATGTCGGGCATGAAGAACATGAAGATAACGGATTGCTGGAGTTGCAAAATATTTCGACTTTGCTGAACTTTCCTTCATAATCATCAAGCTCTTCATGGTGGTTCAACTGTGGGCTTCTTGCCCAGCAAGCTGCGCGTTGCTGGCCTGGTTGATTAACTGGAATAAATCGGGGTGCCTTCGCTTTGAGTCAGGGCGCGGAATGCCGCGATGAGCTTTTGCGAAATTGGCCCAGGATGGCCGCTGCCGATGGCGCGTCCATCCAAGGTAACCGCTGGAATGATTTCAGCGGCGGTTCCGGTGAGGAAAAACTCGTCGGCAGTAAAAATGTCGTAACGGGTGATCATTTTCTCGGCCACCGGCAGCTTAAGTTTTTCGGCCAATTCGAAAACCACGGCTCGGGTGACGCCTCGCAAGGCTCCCGCAGAGGGTGGTGGAGTTATAATGACACCATCTTTGACGATAAACACATTGTCGCCCGTGCACTCCGCAACGAAGCCATCGGCATTTAACATCAAACCTTCGCCAGCTCCGGCATTGATCGCTTCCATCTTGGCTAGAATGTTGTTGAGATAGTTCAGCGACTTGATAGCCGGATCAAGACTGGCCGGAGACATTCGCTGAGTGCTGCAGGTGACCACTGCCAAACCATGCTCATACTTTTCTTCCGGATACAACTGGATGGCATCGGCGATGATGATGATAGACGCTTTCGGACAAAGATGAGGGCTTAACCCTAAGCCGCCCACGCCGCGAGTGATAACCAGCCGGATGTAGCCATCGTGCAGCTGATTGGCGCGAATTGTTTCCAGGGTGGCTTCTTTGATCTGCGCAAGCGGCATCGGCAAAGACAAGGCAATGGCGCGGGCTGATTCTTGCAATCGGGCCAAATGTTCGGGTAGACGAAAAACCCGGTCGTTATAAAAGCGTATTCCTTCAAAAACCCCGTCTCCGTAAAGAAGACCATGGTCAAACACGGAAATTTTTGCTTCCTCTTTGGGGACTAGGGCCCCGTCTAAAAAAATTTTCATGGTGCGATATACAAAAAGAATCGCATAGGTAGCCTGCTTTCACTCATCCAGCAAGGCTCCGTCTGCCATTTTCAAAAGACGATCTCCCAGTTTGGCCAAGTTAAGGTCGTGAGTGACAATTAGTACGGTTCGTTGCGCCTCACGAGCAAGGCCAATAAGGACTTTGACAATCTCCTCGCCGGTTGCTGTGTCCAAATTGCCGGTCGGTTCATCAGCAAACAAGATGTCCGGTTCATTGACTAACGCCCGCGCAATGGCTACTCGTTGTTGTTCTCCCCCGGAAAGCTCCGAGGGCAGGTGAGCCAATCTGTCCTGAAGCCCAACTTTTTCCAAAAGTGCTGTCGCTTGGGCGCGGCCAAGTTTCCCTCGAATGCGGGTTGGAAGTTCCGCGTTTTCGAGGGCGCTTAACTCGGGTAGGAGCTGGTAAGATTGAAACACGAATCCCATCCGGGTATTGCGCAGTGTTGCTCGCTGAGAATCGCTCATGCCATAAAGGTTCTTCTTTTCGATGTGGATTTCGCCTTGGTCCGGTTTTTCCATGCCAGCCAAGCTATAGAGCAAAGTGGATTTGCCAGCTCCACTTGGGCCAACAATAAATACGATTTCTCCGGGGCGAATCTCAAACGAGACATCTTTAAGCACGTGAATATGATTCGGGCCGAGCCGAAAACTTTTGCTCAAAGAGCGGGCGACGATTTGCATGGTCCCCCAATCTGGCGCAAAGCTTCGAAAAGCACAATACCCACGGAGCAAGCGAGATTCAGGCTGCGCACCTCCACTGTGGGAATGGTCAAAACACGGTCGGGCCGAGCATGAAGCCAAGACTCCGGTAAACCGCGGGTTTCTGCTCCGAAAACGAGAGTATCACCTGGGCGAAATTCTGCTGACCAATAAGGCGTTGTTCCTTTACTGCTCAGCATCCAAAACTGCTCAGGAACGAGACCGCTGGCGTGCTCGTATCCGGTTCCTGGTCCGAGGCTGGCCTCAAAAAAGGTCTGCCGGGAATCCCAGCTATAAAGATCCACATGAGACCAATAGTCCAGGCCGGCGCGCAAAAGATACTTTTCCTCTAGAGAGAATCCTAAAGGATGCACGAGGTGCAGGCGTGCACCAGCACCCAGGCACAATCGCCCTATCGTTCCGGTGTTACCAGGAATCTCCGGCTCGACAAGAACCACATGAAAACTTGGCTGCGCGGCCAACTTTAGCGCCAATTGGTAATCCAGTTTTCAATGTCGATCTCGGTTGCTGCGGTTTTTCCACTGGTAGACCAGAGATCAAAAGTTGGGTTAAAAGCTTTGTTGGAATCATAACCCGAGGGATCCGAGTAGTAGCCATAACTCCGACCGAACGGATCTGCGATCGCCGTCACTTTGTTACCTCCACCGAAGCTGAGCTGATTATCGGTAAAATCCATGTAGGTTTTTTGTTTACCCGTGTAAGTGCGATTCCCATCCGGATCGCCTGCGAGCGCTATGTAAAGAGCAAGGGAACTGGTGCCGTAAATGCCAGCGTTAAAACCCGATTTAACGGCCGTGACTGCGGGGTTGCCAGTTGCTTCGACATAGATTCCATTGTCGGCGCGGTAGGACTCCAAGGCGGCGCTCATCGCGGCAATCTCGGCCTCTGCTCTTGCTCGCGCTCCTTTATTCTGCACAAACCCCGCAATCTGCACGGTCAGGGCGAAGAGAATGACGATAATCGTCACCACGGTGAGTAGTTCCAAAATCGTAAAAGCCTGCAGGCTAAAGGTGAGGGGAGTGTGGGTGCGGGGAGACTGCGCTTTCATGCGGCCATCGGCAGAGACGACCGAGGAGGAGGAAGAGGGAGGATTCATAAAAAGAAAGGGTATGGCAAGACTAAACCCATCTCGGACAAAGCGCTAGGGCAATGTGCGAAACACCAAAGCCCCATCCTCCACCAAGACCTGCCGGGTCTTACCTAAAATGTCCTGCAATTGAGTTTTCATTCTGGGATGGTTCAGAGCCGATTCCACTCCGTTCACCCACACGCTAAAGTCCGAGATTTCTTTTTCATCCATCCACAGTTTCTGCCAACCCATCTGCCACAGTCCCTCATCAAGCTTGGGAGAGATGTCCATCGTGATATTGGCGTGTTTGTCTTTGAGCAGCCATTTTGCTAAGAAGACTTCGGAGGTCGGGACTGAGGAGAAGATAAAAAGTCGATCGTCTTGTATGCGGGTAAACATTTTCCCTCTCAAATTGGCCCAGCCTGCGTCAGCGGCGATCATCCCATTGATCTCACGATCGGTGATGCGCAGCTCGGCCTCCTCATCCCGTTCAGCTGCTGCTCGATAAGCGGCGACTCTTTGTTGCAAGGCGAGCAACTCTTCGTCGGGGATGGGTCGATCTGGAAAATCACGGGCGGTGTCAGACAAGAGTGGCCGAATCTGCTCGGCGGCCCACCATGCGGTGCCTGCGAGCCCTAGGGCCAGCACAACGACGAGGAAAAAGAAGAGTTGAAACAGCCGCGTGAAACAGCCGGTCCGTTTTTTGAGTCGATTAGGTGCTTTCGCCATAACGCGAACATCTTGCCAAGAAAAGTTGCGAGATGCAAGCTCAATGCACGAGCAGCTGAGCAAAACGATGGCGAACGCGATGGCGAACGTTATGGCGAACGTTATGTGATATGCCTGGCAGTGGAGCACTAGACTAAAGGAACGCCAGGAGCACCAGGGGAGCACCAGGGGAGCACTCAACGGGATCGTAATCAGCCGCTTCTTTTCCTTGACCAGAAGCAAAGTTTTGTCATACTTCTTTTCCGAGAAATTGGTAAATCGCACCCGTAGCTCAATTGGATAGAGCATCTGACTACGGATCAGAAGGTTTGGGGTTCGAATCCCTACGGGTGCACCAACGACCATCTTGAGTGGCGATTCTTCCGGTCAGCACGGTTCCATGGTTCCACGATTCAAGAGTGCGCTGAGAAGAGTCCGAGTCCGCTGAAACGTCGAATATTTATATCAAACGGTTGCTGAAAACACGACAAGTGTTTGTGCCAGTTCGTCCCCCAAACCAACCCACGTCCGACAGCAGGACAGCGCATTATTTCCTAATAACAATAGCATGAGTTCCACGTCCGGCGATCTTCAAAAAGAATACGCACTTCGCTTTGCCCACATGGCTCAGTATAGAGATGCGGTCTGGAAAATACTCATCCGCCGATTCTTTCAGGAAAAAATTGGGACAGACCAGGTCATTCTTGATTTGGGCTCGGGCTGGGGAGAATTTATCAATAACATCCAGGCGAGTCGTAAGTACGCGATGGATCTCAACCCTGAGGCCAGGGAGAGGGTCTCTTCGGATGTTGTTTTCCTCGAGCAGGACTGCTCGGCAGTCTGGGACCTTCCTGATGAAACCCTTGATGTTGTATTCACATCAAATTTCTTCGAGCATCTCCCCTCAAAGCAATGCTTATTGGACACTCTTCGGCAGTCGATGCGATGCTTAAAGCCTGGTGGCAGGGTGATATGTATGGGGCCAAACATCAAGTATTTGTCCAACGACTACTGGGACTTCTTTGACCACTACATTGAGCTCTCGCACTTGTCTCTGGTTGAAGGGTTCAAGATGGCAGACTTTCAGGTCACATCAGTCATTCCAAGATTTCTTCCCTACACCATGGCGGACGCAAAAAGCGGCCATTATTTCTGCTACACACGTATCTGCAGCTCCCAGTATTTTGGCCCATTTTCGGGAAGCAATTTCTTGTCACAGCGCAAAAATAGCAGGCGCAAAGAGCAACCCCAAGGCATGGCCGGGTCTTGGAGCGTTGAGTCCGGATTCTCGGACAACCGGGGAGGGTATTTTGTGTAATTTAAGTCTTGCTTTGCTTGGCAGTGTACTCTAAATACTAAGGGAATTAGGTCGTTTTAGGGTCCCTGAATACCTGAGGCGACTCATTATCATAAATAGTAGTTATTATACCTTGATTCTCATGAATTCTTGCCGGCTTAAACCGTTTCTTTCCATCCTGCTTGTGATGGCTTTTGCTTCGGGCTCTTGCAATGGTCCCATTGGTGGGACCTCAAAAATGTTGGAGCTTGAAGACATCGAAGGCGCCCTCGAAGAAGGCGTTGCCTTGGTTGATATCGAACAGATCTTCAACGATTATTACAAACGTGGCATCGCCCAGTCTGAGGTCGATGCGGTGTCCACCGAGCTGAATGAACGCCTAAATCTTGCTCGGCAAGTTTTGGCAACCCTTCTTCAGGAAATTAACGCTGAACGGGACGCCATCGAAGACCTACCCGAGGAAGAAAAAAATTCCGCCCAAAAATTATTGAAGCACAACAATTGGCTCAGCGCATTCAAGAGACCGGTCAACAATATCAAGCCGCCATTGCGCAGCATTCCGCAGCGGTGAGCGCGGAGATTTACACCGAGATTCAAGCCTACATTAGCCGCCTTGCCCAACGTGAAGGCTACCGCATGGTGGTCAACAAAAGCGCGCAAGACCGGAACGGCCTGCCCATTTTTACTTACGTCTACGATCGCCGGGATTTGACTTCGGATATTATCAAGGCGCTCAACGAAACTCGCCCTGAAGTGCAGCCCTCGACTACCGAGGATGACGCGGCCGCCGTTACAGAAGTCCTTGGCGAAGTTGATAATCTACAGGACGTTCTGCCTGAGGGAGTCGCACCGGCCGCCCAGGAATAATTTTACCAACATAAGGCCTTGGGCCTTTGGTATTCATTTCGCATTATGAACACGCACGGCGAGCCCCCTAGCCGAGTGATCCAAACAGCCTTGTGCTCCCTGGGATTTCTTGGCGCTGCGATATCCGGTCTACACAGCCAGGACTTGGCTGCCGATAGCCCGGCCGCCATTGGGCGTTCCGATCGTGAGGCCGTCGAGGCGGTGACCTCCGAGCGACCGCTTCAAGCAGAGGCTGATGAGTCCGAGTTGGTAATGCAACAGCTGCAGGCAGCGGATGATGCCTCGGCGGAACGAGTCCTTGAGCAGCTGGCTGCCACGGGACAAAGTGGGCCGAGCTTTTTCTTGGAGCGGATTGAGTTTGTGCCGGCCAAAAGCGCGGTCGCCGAGGATCGTTTAGCATCTCTGGCGGCACGGGTCGAAGGGCGCACGGTGACTTTTGCCGATCTCCTACGCTTGGTGGTCGAGATGAACGCGGCTT
>DAIRSW010000100.1:0-10559 GCA_036804205.1 Verrucomicrobiia bacterium
TGAAACACTACGGCAAACGCGCCGTTGGAGCGGCAAGCACAGAGGATGAATTGCATGAGGCCAATGCCGCAACGGTTTATCAGACTTTCAGCGAACTTAAGGGTGGGCCGCTCAAAGTTGCGCAGATGCTGAGTATCGATCGAAACATTTTGCCGGAGGCATATTCTCAGCAGTTCGCGGCAGCACAATACTCGGCACCGCCGCTTTCTTATCCTCTGGTCGTGCGCACGTTTCAAAAGGAACTCGGCCGCCAGCCGCTTGAAGTCTTTGACGAATTTTCACGCGAAGCTAAGCATGGGGCATCGATCGGCCAAGTGCATCAAGCGCGAAAAGGTCAGCAAATTTATGCGGTCAAGGTGCAGTATCCGGGTGTGGCCGAAAGTGTGAAAAGCGACCTCCGGGTGGTCAAGCCGGTTGCTCTGCGCCTTTTTGGCTTGAAAGAGGAGGATGTGGCCGAGTATTTTCAAGAAGTCGAGACCCGGTTATTGGAAGAAACCGATTATGAACTTGAGCTGCAGCGTTCGGTGGAGTTGAGCGAGGCTTGTGCGGATGTGCCGAACGTCTCCTTCACCCGCTACTATGAAGAGTTGAGCACGAGGCGCATTTTGACCATGGATTGGATCGATGGGGTGCCCCTTGATAAATTTGCGGACGGACCGGCCACTCAGGAGGAGCGTGACCGGATTGGTCAAGCTTTGTGGGACTTTTACCATCGGCAGGTGCATGAACTTTTGTATTTTCACGCCGACCCGCATCCTGGAAACTTTTTGGTGGCCAACGACCGACTTTATGTGATCGACTTTGGCTGCGCCAAGAAGCTTGACCCGGTCATTTACCGGAAGCAGTTTCGCCTCTTAGACCCCCACCTTGGGGAAGACATGGCGGCGCTAGAGGCAGCCTTAGTGGAGCTCAACGTATTGCTGCCTCGCGACAATAAAGAGGACCGGGCTTTGCTCATGCAATTAATCAGCCAATCCATTCGGCTTTTGGCGAGACCCTTTCAGGATGATGTTTTTGATTTTGGCGACCCTCGCTTTATGGGCGATATTTACGAACTGGGCGAAGCCAATCGTGATAATCCCCGATTAAAAGCAATGCGCGGGCCGAGGGGTAGTGCGGAGACGCTTTATGTAAACCGCGCGTATTTTGGCCTATACGCTTTGCTCAGCAGGCTGCGGTCTCGGGTGCGGATCAGTCGACCTGCGTTTTTGGAGGAGCAGAGTGCCATTACCGAAGCGGTGGCGTAAAAAGTTGTTGCAGGGTTTTCTTGATCGCCTGGGGCAAGGCGGTTAGCATCCGCTGGCATGCTGCAAAACTTTCACATACCAAGCTCTGAACCGGTCCCGAAACAAAGGCAGGCGGGTATTTTGACGCCGGTCTTTGCTCTACGTCGTGAGCGCGACTTGGGGATTGGCGACACCCAAGGTCTTATGGACTTCATGGTGTGGATGCGTGGTTATGGTTTTCGATTGATCCAAATCTTGCCGATCAATGCCACTGGTCCTGACCGGAGTCCGTATAACGCCATCAGTTCGCGAGCGCTGGATCCTTTAACAATTACTTTGGAGCCCGGGCGTCCGGTCGATCTTTTGCCGGATACTTTTGAGCGAATCACCGGACAGTTTCCGGTCGAGACCTTGCGACAACGTTCCAACGTTGATTATCCCCAGGTGACTGCGCTGAAACATCAGCTATTGCTGGCCGCGTTTGCTCAATGGAAAAAGAATCCTTCTGCTGATCGGCTAAAGGCTTTTGATGATTTCCGGCAGCACCATGGGGAGTGGCTAGAAGAGTTTGCGCTGTTCGAAGCTTGTGCGACGGAGAACCACGGCTCCATTCAGTGGGATCAATGGGAGAAAACGCCGCGGCAAGCGACGCAGGTGAAAGCCTGGCTGCTGGGCCAGGACCGCAGCACGCTAGAGCGGTTTCAGGAGCGCATTCAATTTACTGAATATGTGCAATGGTTAGCCTTTCAACAGTGGGCTGAGGTCAAGGCCATGGCGAGTCATCTCGGGGTAAGTCTTCTGGGTGATATCCCGTTCGGAGTCAATTATTATGGGGCGGACGTGTTTGGAGCTCCGCAGATGTTTGACCTGGAGTGGTCCGGTGGGGCACCGCCGGAGCCCGCCTTTCAAGACAGTCTTTTTGTGCAGCGTTGGGGCCAAAATTGGGGGATTCCTTTATATAACTGGGACGCCATGGCTACGGATGGCTTTCAATGGTGGAAGAAACGCCTCAGCACACTTTTGGAAACGGCGCACGGTTGCCGGATTGATCATGTGCTTGGGTTTTATCGGCTCTACTGTTTCCCATGGCGACCGGAACGAGATCATGAATTTGCGGCGTTGAGCCATGAAGAAGTTCGCAGCATTACCCACGGACGAGTGCCAGGATTTTTTCCTCACGACGATTGGTCGGTGGAAAATGCTGAGGCCAACCTTCGGATCGGCGACCTCCGTTTGAGAGCCCTGGTGGAAGATCACGGGAGTGCTCTGATTGTAGGTGAGGATCTTGGGACGGTTCCGGATTACATGCGCCCACATTTGCAGAGCTTGGGCATTTGGACCATGAAAATTCCGTTTTGGGAACGTCAACCTGGGCATCGTTTGGTCCCTGGTTCTGCCTATGAAGAAACCACCTTGGCAACGTATGCGACTCACGATCATCCGCCCTTGAAGGAATGGTGGGAACAACGGCAGCAGCAGGCGGGTCATCACAACGCGCATGCTCAATGGGAGCGTGAGATTCTTATGGAATTTGCCAAAGGCGAAGAGTGGCGCGACCTAAGCTGGGGCCACGCCCTGCATGAGCGTTTGGTGCAAGGGCTTCTGGCAAGTCGCTCCCGCTTGGCTGTGCTCATGTTGTCGGATGTCTTCGGCCGGGCTGACCGGTTTAACACGCCTGGCTCAGTCAGCGAAAGTAACTGGAGTACGCGAATGCACGCCAGCATCGAATCGCTGGTGCGAGACGTGGAGACCAGTCAGAAGCTACAACGTCTCCAGGAGGCCATTATGCTGAGCGGCAGATAATGAGATGAAGCGCGGCTGCCCTAAGCGGCAGCGTCGGGATCGAGAGCGGCGAAGTTTGTGGCGACGATCACGCCGGTTGTTTCAGCGTTTTGGATAGCGTGTCTTTGGATGGTGACTGCTACCAAAATGGCTTTATCTACCTTTTTGCCGATCTGTTGTTGGAAAAGTTTTACCGATCGAGAAAACTCGGTGACGTCGGCCCCGCTGGTATTGGATTAAATTTCAGCCACGACCGTCGGTCTGTTGGAAACCAAGATGTCGAGAACGTAGCTGCGTGGTTCGTGATTGATAAAACCGTCTGGATCTTGGCCTTCGAATTTTTCTACGGTGTTGCCGAGATCCTTGACCGACTCGAGAAGACCATTGCGAAATGCAGCCTCTACCCCATCGCCCCAACCGCTACTCAGCACCGCGAAGCGATTATCCATATCTTGTAGTCCCTTGTCGATTTTGTTGAGACCTGCCTGCAGGGTTTTCTGCATGCGCTTCTAGGCTGCGACAAGTTCCTGAAGTTGAACATCGGTGCGCTGCTGTGAGGCCAGCAATCTGTTACGAGTTTTCTTTTGCGCCTTGGCGGGTTTAGCCGATCATTCTGTTTCTGCTTATGAGCATTCGTCCTGCCTTGCCTTGGGAATCCGCTGGTGACTTCGAAGATATTCGTTTCGAAAAAGCTAGTGGCATCGCTAAAATTACTATCAACCGACCACAGGTGCGCAATGCCTTCCGGCCCTTGACCGTTCGTGAGATGATGCGGGCATTGGATGAGGCACGTGATGATCCAAAAATTGGCGTCATTATTTTGACCGGGGAGGGTCCGGACGCGTTTTGCTCAGGCGGCGATCAAAAAATTCGAGGCGACGCAGGTTACGCGGATCAACACGGGGTGGAACGTTTGAATGTGTTGGATTTTCAGCGGCAAATCCGCAGTTGCCCTAAGCCGGTGATTGCGATGATCGCCGGCTGGGCCATTGGGGGTGGCCACGTTTTGCAGGTGATGTGTGACCTTAGTATTGCTGCGGAGAACGCGAAATTTGGGCAGACCGGTCCGAAGGTTGGTTCCTTTGATGGGGGTTATGGAGCAAGTTATTTGGCGCGGATTGTAGGGCAAAAGCGGGCTCGTGAGTTTTGGTATTTGTGCCGCGTTTACACAGCCGACCAAGCTTTGAACTGGGGCTTAGTCAACGCGGTGGTGCCACTTGAGGAGCTGGAAGAAGAAACTGTGCGCTGGTGCAGTGAAATTTTGGATAAATCGCCCTTAGCCATCCGCTGTTTGAAGTCGGCGTTTAACGCGGATTGTGATGGTCAAGCCGGGCTTCAAGAGTTGGCCGGGAATGCCACGCTCTTGTTTTACATGACCGAGGAAGGCCAAGAAGGGCGCAATGCGTTTGTGGAAAAACGCCCGCCGGACTTTGGTAAATTTCCTAAACGACCCTAACCCGGGCGAAAGCGAGCTGCTGTGCAAAATCTTTATCCACCGGGCGACTGGCGTTGCTGGCTTTTGGCAGCTCGCCTGCCAACCTTGTTTGCCGCGTGGCATCCGGTGGTGCTTGGCACCGTGGTGGCGATCGGCTTAGGCTCAGCGCAATTTTTATATGCTGGAGTAGCGTTGGTGGCGGCCTTGCTCATCCAGGTGGCCACTAATTTTGCGAATGACTATTTCGATTGGAAAAAGGGAGCGGATAATGAAGCCCGCCTTGGGCCGCCGCGCGTTTGTGCGCTCGGACTTTTGCCGCCGCAAACTGTCTGGCGTGCAACTTGGATTTGCTTGGGGTTGGCCAGTGTTTTGGGGGCGGTGCTGATTTGGCGAGGTGGATGGCCCATTCTTCTAATAGGCGTGGTCAGTTTGGCTTGCGGGATTCTTTATACAGCCGGACGTTATGCCTTGGCGTATTTGGGTCTCGGCGACATTTTTGTCCTGATTTTTTTCGGGCCGGTGGCAAGCGGGGGCACGTTTTATGTGCAGGCTTTGACTTGGGATCCGTGGTCACTGGTGTTGGGCGTGAATGCTGGACTTTATTCTGTGGCCTTGCTGGCGATCAACAATTGGCGGGACGTGGAGCAGGATCGCCAAGCCGATAAGCGTACTTTGGCGGTCCGTTTCGGAGCGCGATTTGCCTGGCAACAAGTCCAGTTTTGCCTCATGGCACCAATACTGATTCTGATGCTGCCGATCTTGGCGGGGAGAGTAGTTTGGCAGTTTTCGGTGGCACCCCTGCTTTTGTTGCCTTTGACCGTCCTCTTTTTGAGGGAAGTGCCAGCCACCTTAGTGGGGCGGCAAATTAACCCTCTCCTTCCAAAAGTTGGGCGGCTCGCTCTCGCCCACATGATCATAGTTTCGGTGGCGTGGATTTTCACCGCGCACTAAGCTGGGGGACTTGGCCCTTTGTAAGAAAGCGGGTTGAGAAGTGCTTCGCTCTGATGCAATGTCCCAGTCATCTCTAGTTTGGCTTTTGCTAGGCTCACCTCTCTTTTCATGCCACGCTCCTCTTTTGTCCGATCAGCTCGTCGTTCCCGTCGCTCCGATGATGTCTTGGTAGAGTCTTTGCTCTCTGAGTCCGAGTCGGGCTCCCGCTATGATCAAGTTCCCGAGCCCAAATACCGGCGGCCCAAGAAGTCGCGGCCGTTGCTGACTGCCTTTCTCGTCGGCTCGGGACTTGTGGTCCTCGTTTGCCTGATCGCCGCTTTAGCGGTCCGCGCTCACTTTGAAAATCAGGCCAACAAGTTTCCCTTGGAGCTTATGGCTCAAATGGAGGCGGGTAGCTTGGTGCACGATCGTGACAACAACGTGATCGGGACGATTTTTATTCAAAACCGTGACCCTATTCCACTGAGCGAAGTTCCTATTCACACTCAGAATGCCATTCTGGCAGCTGAGGATGCTCGGTTTTATGCCCATGGCGGCGTGGACTATATCCGCGTGATGGGAGCGGCATTCTACAACTACCAAGCTGGCCGGGTAACGCAGGGGGGGAGCACGATCACAATGCAGTTAGCTCGGAACACCTACGGGCTATTGGACCGATCCATGGAGCGTAAGGTTGTGGAAATGTTTTTAGCGCACCGAATTGAGCGAAACTTTTCTAAACCCGAAATCCTTGAGCATTACCTAAACCGCATCTTTTTTGGAGTGAGTTTTTATGGTATCGAAGCTGCGGCCCGGGGATATTTTGGGAAGCGGACGTCTCAACTCAGTATTGGGGAATCCGCTATGCTGGCCGGCTTGATCAAGAGCCCGAATAACTTGTCGCCATGGGCGAATCTGGAGGTGAACTTGCAGCAGCGGAATCTGGTTCTTAACCGGATGCATGAACTGCGCATGATTTCTAAAGACGAGTTAGAACAATCCTTGGCCGAGCAACCGCGTATTCAAAGTCGTCGACAGGATACCTCTCGCAGCAATTCACACGCCCTCGATTATATCAGGCGCCAAGTGATTGACCAGATTGGTTTTGAGAATGCGACCGAAGGCGGTTTTCGCATTTTCACGACCCTTGATAGCAGTCTACAGGAAAAAGCGGAGGAAAGTTTAAATCGGCGTCTCCAAGAGATTGAATTGCGGACTGGTTATACCCACCCGACTTTAGCGCAGCACGAGCTGGCTTATCGGGACTGGCTAGCCAAAGCAAATGGAGCCGAAGGAGCAGTGACCCCACCAACCCCTCAATATCTCCAAGGGGCAGCACTGATCTTGGACAATGATAACGGCGCTATTTTGGCCATGGTAGGGGGGCGAGAGTTTGGGCATAGCCAGTTTAATCGTGCTCTGCAAGCCCGACGCCCGGTCGGTACCGCGTTTAAGCCCATTGTGTATGCCTCCGCATTTGCGCAGGGTATGTTTCCCGGTCAGTTGATTGAAGACAGCGCGATTGACAATAGGCAAGTCATGATTGGTGGGACGACGGGGATTTTGGGAGAATGGGGGGCGGAGCGCATGGATAATCGTTATGAAGGAACGATTCCGGCCAGGCACGCGCTGGCGAAGGGTAAAAATGCGGCGAGTGTCCGGGTTGGTATGCTGGCCGGATTGGATTCGGTGATGGCGTTAGCTCAACGATTCGGGATTCAAGCGCCGTTGCGTCCATTTCCGGCGACATTTTTGGGGAGTAGCGAGGTGTCTTTGCACGAAATGACCTTGGCTTACAGTGTTTTTCCTGGGGCCGGTTGGCGACCGGAAACATCACACATCATCAGGCGTATAGAGACCGGTCAGGGAGAAGTGGTATATCAAAGTCGTCCGCAACGTTTGCAGGTGTTGGATGAGCGAGTGGCTTACCAAGTACACACCGCCTTGTCCGATAGTCTGGAGTGGGGTAGCGCCGATAAAGCTATCAACCGTTATGGACTCCGCAGGTTTCCGGCTGGGGGCAAGACAGGAACGGCCTATGACTTTACCGACGTGTGGTTTTTGGGATATCAATCTCGAATCACCGTAGGTGTGTGGGCCGGCTTCGATAAGCCCACCAGCATTTATCGGGGGGCGTTTTCTAGTGATATAACCTTGCCGGTCTGGGTGGAAATCATGAATGCAGCCGTGGAACGGTATGCACCCGCTCCTATTAATCAACCTCAAGGTCTCGAGCGAGTCGAGGTCAGCCTGAAAACCGGATTAAGAGCAGGCGAGGGTGCTTTGGAGCAGGTGCAAGATCCGGTAACCGGCCAGTGGATCGAAAAGCGCAATACTGTATTTGAGCTGGGCACAGATGATCAACTCCGACTTTTAGACTCTCAAGGAGGGCTGCGAATGACAACCCGTACCGCAGAGGGTCAAGATTGGCCGGTTGCTCAAGCCGTTTTAAGTGCCGAAAATACTCGGCCAGTCGCAATCTTGGAAGCCACAGTGTTGGGCGTTGACCCCTACAGCGCGGTCACTCCTGAGATTTTTGCCGCGCGCTCGGAACATTCCATGACCCCAGGCGGCGAAGAGGAGGAGGTTGAAATTCGCAGACCCGAGCGGGTTCGCCCCATTGAGTCAGAAGCGGATCTTAGCCTGGAAGATTTTTTGACTCCACCACCACCTTTGGAGTTCTAGTGCTTCCTCTCACCGTGCTGAGGATGGTCTGCGCCTCAACAGAGAGAATTTACTTTAATTTTTATGTCTCAAATGCCCGTGCCGCCTTCCGCTGCTACCTCAGGCGCGTCTAGGAAAAAAAGAGGCAGCTCTTTGTGGCGACCAAAAAACTGGTCTGGCCGGTCGAGCAAAAAAAATACCAGCAGCACCCTGCCTTTATTGATCCGGGTGATGGCTTGCTTTTCCAAGGTGGATGGTGAGGTCTTTGAGGAGGAGATTGACTCGATTCTCGGCTTTCTACGCTATGACTATCCGGAGGCAATTTATGCCGACTTAAGGCAGCAATTCCGACAAGCCTTAGCGGAGCACCTCGACTTGGGTTCACTGGCGCAAACTTTGGCCGATACCATGCCGGTGGATCGCAAGATTATGTTGGGCGTACAGTTGTATGACCTGATTTCGCGCGCTGGCCTTAAGCAAGAACAAGTGGTGGCGTACTACTCCTTCATGTCGCAGCTAGGGATGGCTGCACAGGCCATCGATATTGTGTATCAACTTAATGCCAATGAAGATGCTGACCCGAGTATTTTCGCGCGGGGCGCGTCGCCACTCGAGTCGTTATGTCTGGGTGCGGATGAGCGGGTTGATGTGCACCTTCGCACACTTCAGGAGGGGCAACGCCTTTTAGTCTTCCGTTACCACGACCTGATTTTACTGCGTAACCTGGCTCGACAGACTCTTACCGTTCGCGGACGTCCGTTATTGCATGGCACGTTCTGTCGGCTCTATCCCGGAGATAACGTGGTGGTCGGTGATGTGGTGCTGAGTCATAGTGATTTCGTCTATTACTTTAACGCGAAAAAGAATGTCGCTCTGCATCAAGTCTATCTGAGTTTTTCAGATGACCATGAGGTCTGTCTGGAAAGGCATCGCAGCCGGGATACGCTGTTAGAAGTGCGTTTTGGACTGAAGGTTCGCGTCAAGGTGTTGAATGACGTGGCCGGTAGTTTAGGTAAAGAACGTCTTAAGGCCGGACGAGAACTTACTGCCGACTTATCTGATCGTCTGACTTTTGATATTGGCACCGAGCTAGTGCTCTACGACTTGCGTCGAAGAGCCCGTGCCTTAGGTGGACGCTTTCAGCTTAAGACAACCAAAGTTAATTATCGAGTCTCTAACAACCCAAGCCTTCTGCAAGAGGACGATATTTTGCTTTCACCCGGATTGAGTGGCGAGGTTCTTCTGCAAATCGATTGCGACTATGAGCAGCGGATTGGGCATTTGGAGGTCTTGCAAGCCAGCCGGCCCATTTTAGTAAGGGGAAGTCCCGTCCGAAACACCGCGACCCTGTTTGACGGGGATGTGATCCGTATTGATAACACCCAGGTTTTACGTTGTGACTTTACCGAACGCATTCTTACGGAAGAAAGAAATATCATCCGGCGACTGGTGGTAAAAGATTTGGCCAGCACTTTTCCTAACGGAGAACTCGCACTGGATGGCATTTCCTTTTCAGTGCAGCGAGGCGAGATGGTTTGCGTGATGGGCAGTAGCGGTAGCGGTAAGAGTACTTTGCTGCGAGCTATAGCAGGTCGTTTTCGCCCAAAGACCGGTGGCGTGCTGCTGAATGGGCAATCGCTGTATGACAACCTGGAGCAGCTCAAAAGTTACATAGCGTTTGTGCCGCAGGAGGACTCTTTTGATGAGAGCTTAACCATTGAGGAAAATTTGGATTACGCTGCGGCAATTCGTTCACCTCATCTGACTTCACGGGACCGAGGCAGACGGATCGAGAACCGGATGATCGAACTCGGCTTGCAGGAGCGTCGAAACAGTATTGTGGGTACGCCTTATCGTAAAAACCTATCCGGTGGCGAGCGCAAACGCTTAAATATCGGCTTAGATATGATAGGCTCGGCAGATCTTTATTTGGTGGATGAACCAACCTCCGGCCTTTCCAGCCGTGATTCCGAGCAGGTCATCGACATTCTTCGAAATTTAGCGCAGAGCAAAATCGTGATTGCGGTGATCCACCAGCCGAGCGCAAAACTCTTTCATCAATTCAATAAGGCGATGCTTTTGGATAAAGGCGGGCGGCTGGTCTTTTTTGGCACACCCCAAGAGATGGCATTTTACTTTGCGCAAACGGAGTTGGACGAACAAGCGCACGACTTTGACTTGGTGGATCACGGCTTGCCCCGTCCGGATTTTATCTTTGATGTGTTGGAGACTCCACTGCGAGATTTGAGTGGAGAGATTGTTTACGAAGAAAATAGCGCCGGCCAACGAATTCCGGCACGACGCTACTCGCCAACTTTTTGGCGAGATAAGTTTGAGTCGTATCGCCTGCTGCAAGATGTGCAAGGCGACTCGGAAGTTAATGAAACGGAGGAGCCTGCCCCTACCCCAACGCCTCCACGCCATGAGCCGATGCGTTGGCGAAATGAATGGACGAGATTTGCCACCCAACTGAGTCGCGCTTTTCGAAGTAAGCTCCGCAACAAAGCAAACTTTTGGATCAC
>DAIRSW010000101.1:0-10528 GCA_036804205.1 Verrucomicrobiia bacterium
TGGTACTTGATCGGTTAGCTGCGAAGTTTCCCGATGATCAGGGGCTCAAGGAGCGTTGGGTAAAGCTGGCTTATCGAGCGGATCGCATTGAAAAAGCTTTGGCTACAGTGCAAGATCTGGTCTTGCAAAATCCACAGTGGCGCAACATGCGCGAACTGTTGGTGGAGGGCTTGACGCGTAAGGGTGCCCTGGCTGAAGCTGAAAAAGAAATGATGCTTCTGGATCGTGTATCCGACGCATCTGGTCGTGAGCTTATCCAAGCAGAACTTTTTCTCCGGCAAGGTTTAGCCAGCGAGGTGTGGGCGGCTCTGCCCAGTTTGGTTCGTCAGGGCCGCATTGACGTGGTTGAGGAGCTGTCCCAAAGGCTGGTTCAGGATGGCCAGTCTCGCGACGCGTTGTGTGTGCTTCGACACGCCTTGCTCCTCACCGAGGATCAAGAGAGCGAAACACGCCTCGAAGCTCTACGCCTCAACAGTCTTTGGGAACTTGGTTTCGGGGAAGCACTGGTTCTAGCACAGTTTAGACAGCTGAAAGGCTTAACTGGGCTAGGTGGCGTGGCGAAAACATTGATTGAGGCAGGAATGAGCCCGGAAGCATTAGTTGGTGTTCTCCAGGAACTCGAAGCGTTCGATGGAATCGAAGTCCTATTGTTGGACTTGTTGAAAAAAGATCAGTCAGAGCTCGCGCTGGCTTTGTTGGAGCAGTGGCTGACAAGTGAGTCTGCTCGGAGCAATGCGGATGCGTGGAGCCAAACCATGTGGACCTTGGCCGAGGCTGATTTTCTTATCCCCGCCTCGCGTATTGCGGAAAGACTAGATGAACAAGGCTACCCGGCCGGGTTGTTGTTTGACTATGTTTATGCTCCAGAACCCCAGCGGCAGCGAGAAACGATAGCGGCTTTAGCTTGCTTTGAGGACCTGCGTTTTGAAGCGCTCCGGAGAGGGTTAGAAGCTGGTCAACTGGAGCGTGCGGTTCGGTTGGGGAACTTATGCCAGGAGCTAGAACAATGGCCGGCCAGCGTCTCGGCCCTACAAGTGGAGACGGGTTGGAAGCTTGCTAGCCGAGCCACTTCCGAACCGCAGCCTATCGAAGACGTAGAGGTGATGCTAAAGCAACTCGCAGAGCGCGACTCAAGCCCGCAGACCCTGAGACTTGTAGCCTCTTATTATTTGGTGGAAGACACCATGCCGAATCTGCCTCAGGCTTGGCGAAAATTTGGGCTATCTCGCCACGCATTGCCGCAACTTTTTTTCGAAGCCGGCGTTTTGCTTTTAGAGGAAGGCAATATGTCGAGTGCCATGGGTTTTTTAGGAAGACATCCCGAATTGCTGGTTCCAGTGAAACGGGTGGAGCCCTTGCTGGAGCTAGGGGGTGATGCCGAGAACTGGACCCGACTTCTAAGTGAGTCGATCGCACTGACCGGTTCTGTGGAAGCCCGACGTTTCTTGGGACAGCGGCATGTTCGTTGGGCTCAGGAGAATCCAGCTGAAGCAGGTTATCTTTTGGCCGAAGCCTCCGGTTATGCCCCGGATTGGTGGGAGCCGGTTTTGTTGCGAGCAGAATTATTGAAGGAGCGAAACGGATTGACTGAGGCTCGCGAGTTGGTTCGGGATTTTCAGGCACGCACTCAAGACCAAAGTGCGCGGCAACTGGCTCAAAAATGGATGGAGGACCATCCATGAGTCGACTGAAGCCGGACGACGTCGAAGCTTTGGGCTTAAAGGCGGCTGGGTTGGCTCAGGATGCAAAAGTTTATGTCGGAACCAGCTCATGGAAATATCCAGGTTGGGTCGGGAGCCTCTACCATAGCGAGAGATATGAAACAAAAGGCGTGTTTTCTGAGGCCAAGTTTGAGAGAGAATGTTTACGTGAATACGCGGAGGTTTTCTCCACGGTTTGTGTGGATGCAACCTACTACCAATTTCCTGGAGAGCGGCTTTTAGAAAGGCTCCAGTCCCAAGTGGCGCATGATTTTAGGTTTGGTTTTAAGGTTACGGAAACGATTACAGTGAAAAAGTTTCCGAATCTCAAACGCTACGGTGCGGTGGCCGGCCATGAAAACGAGCATTTTTTGAATGCGGAACTTTTTGAGCAAAAATTTCTTTCTCCAGCGCAAACTCTTGGGCAACAGTTGGGAGTGGTCATTTTTGAGTTCTCCCGATTTTACCCACGCGACTTTAAAAGGGGGCGGCTTTTCATGGAGCTGCTAGATGAGTTTTTGAGCAAGCTTCCGCAAGGGCCAGCCTATGCGATCGAAATACGAAACCGCAGCCTCTTGGTCGCAGACTATTTTAGCATGCTCAAACGACATCAAGTGGCGCATGTCTACAACGAGTGGACGCA
The DNA here is from genome assembly GCA_036804205.1 of Verrucomicrobiia bacterium. GTDB lineage: Bacteria > Verrucomicrobiota > Verrucomicrobiia > Chthoniobacterales > CALDSX01 > DAIRSW01. Next base: position 2,344 of record DAIRSW010000101.1, read on the forward strand.
TATGCCCTCGGTGTTGGATCAGCTGCACATGGATGACTCCTGGACCACAGACTTTTTTGCGGCCCGGTTTTTATTGGCCGCAGGCAGAAAGTATCAGGACGCTGTCGATGGGTTTGCTCCTTACGAGGAGGTTAAAGCTGCCAACCCGGTTGCTCGTGTGGCCGGAAAACGCTTGATCAAGGATGCGCAAGAGAAAGCCCGGCGGCCCTCATTTCTTTATGTTAATAATCGGCTGGAGGGCAACGCCTTGGTCACCCTCCGGGAAATGGTTCAAGGAGCCCTGGAATGATGCCCGGCCCAGGCAATCAAGCGCTGAGCAGCCCACCGCCGCAGGGCGGGCGAGCCGCAAAGTACGGGGGTCGAACCCACTGGCTGGTCCTCGCGTCCGATGACAAGATCCGGCTGCCCTTGGTGGCAAGTTTAAAGTCAGCCCGCGCCGAAGCCTTGCAGTTGTTCGAACAGCAGAGTCAATTTTTGGAGCGAGATGAACGGTCCTTCAACGAAGCTCTGCGAAAGTGTTATCCCCAAGAGTTTGAAGACCTAAGCCAAGCTCGGGATTTGCTGGAGCAATATCGCGTTGTCGAGCGAGCTGTTATCCGAGAAAGTCAGCAAAGCAAAGCGCCCTTGCCGGTCGCCTGGGTTCGCGTACAGAGCGCTTTGGAACGGGGTGATGAATCGATTCTGGACGAAACTGCTCAAGCGGAGAGTCAGGTCGAATTGGCTTTGCCTGAAAAAAGCAAACAGTTTGGGGACGACCACTACGTGCAACAATGGGTTCGTCGACTGTATCTGCGTTACGTCAAAGAGCATCATCCTGATCGGCGCAAGGGTCTTTCGGAAGAGGAGCTTCAGCACTGGCATCGCGTCCAAAACGCTTACAAACAGCGTGCGTTTCTTTTGGTAGAACTCATGATCCGAGATCTTGGAGATGAAGACACCGGCGTCCACCAATGTGACTTAGCGGAGCTTCGCGCCTGGCTCGAACGCACCAAGCAACTCAAGCAAGACCAAGAGCAGCGTTGCGCAGCCTGGCAAAAGGAGCCGGCCTGGGGCTACACATCACTAGCTTTGATTGACCGCGGACGTCTGGTTGGAGAGATGAAAGGTCGGCTGGAAGGTATTTACTCCAAAACCTTGGAAGAGATCGAAGATCTGCAGCATCAATTCAAAACCTGGGCGCAACAAGCCAAGCAAAAAATGGTCATCCCTGCCCGGAAAAATCGAAAACGCATCCCCCCCGAGCAACGCGTTTTCCGGTTCGGGGAGGAATAATCCGTGGGGGTAGAGCTAACCAAAAACACCGCCGCAAAGCCTGTAGGCCGTGCGTCGCCAAACGCTATGAGGTGCTGTTGGATTGTGCGGCAGATGAGCCCTGCCGGCTAGCTTGTGGCGCGTCGATTTCGTTGCAACGCCACGGCGTTCAGCATTCTGGGCATGCCCGAGAAGCTTTGGGGGCACAATCGATCACTGATCCGTAACGATCGCGCTCAAACCGACAACATGCTTCGAGACTTTCCCGAAGCATCATCCGGCCACGCAGGACCCGAGACTTTGTGGCGGCCAAGCTGAGTCCGAGTCGCTCGGCCACTTGCTTGTGCGGCAGTTCTTCAATGTCAGCCAGCACAATGGCTTGTCGATAGGTTTCAGGCAGCGCCTGGATCATGCTTCGAAATGCGGCCATCAGTTGAGCTATGTCAGGATGCGGCTGATTTTGATCCTCCGGAAGTTCCTGATCCAGAGGCTCGACGAGTTTACGGGTGCGATAGTGATCGATGACCGCATTCCGCGCAGTGCGGTAGAGCCAGGCCCCTAAGTCCTGGATGGTGCGGTTGGCTTTTAGTTGTTTTTGTAGCTTAAGAAAAACCTCCTGACGCAAGTCTTCTGCTTCGCTGTTTGAGCCGACCCGTGCTCGGAGGAATCCGCCGAGTTGTTCAGCGAATTCCTCCCAAAGTCGTTCTGTTTGTTGAGCGCTGGAGGTGGTCATGATGGTTTCTTGGCTTCGATGTTGGCCGAAGCAACAAAATCTGCCACGCCTCGACCGGGAAACCAATTGTCGAGGATGTCACGACTCTCACCTTTGCGGGTGATGCGAACATCGATGAATCCGGATCGCTCTAGCATGCTGTGGAGCTCCTGGAACAGCGACGCTCCTGCCACGCAGCCCGTGTAAAGTTCCCAATCCTTTTGCAACTCCGCTGGGATGGGAGCCATAGCCACCACATCGGAAACGGCCAGGCGCCCGCCTGCTTTCAGAACGCGAAAGGCTTCGCGAAAAACAGAAGGCTTGTCGGGCGAAAGATTGATGACGCAATTCGAAATGATCACCTCGATGCTGTTGTCGGCAATGGGGAGGTGCTCGATTTCTCCTAAGCGGAACTCCACATGGTTGAAATCACCTTTGGCCGCGTTTTCCCGGGCTTTAGCCAGCATTCCTGGAGTCATGTCCACGCCGATGACTTGGCCTTGAGGACCTACGGCTTGAGCTGCGAGGAAAACGTCAAACCCGGCGCCGCATCCGAGGTCCAGGACCGTTTCTCCAGTTTGGAGCGCGGCGATGGCTTGGGGATTTCCGCAGCCTAGGCCGAGGTCAGAACCGGCTGGGGCAGCAGCGAGTTCTGCTTCTGAGTAGCCGTTGTTTCGGGAGAAATCTGAGGTGTTGTTTGGGGATTCGCCTCCGCAGGAGGGCCCTGAGCAGCAACCGCCGCTGGTGCTGGCAATTTCGCCATAGCGGGCGCGGACGGTCTGTCGGATTTTGTCTTGTTCGATGGTGCGGGTTTGCATGAGGTGCTTTTGGTTGTGCCGAATGTGGATCGGCGGGTTCACTCATGCAGACGAACCAGAATGAAAAAAGATGCAGGGAAAATGATTTCTGGGAAATGAGTTTCGCTACGGCAAGATGAGCTTCCATACCATCATGATGCAGCATGATGGAAGAGTGGTCGGGCTGGCGGGATTCGAACCCGCGGCCTCTGCGTCCCGAACGCAGCGCTCTACCAAGCTGAGCCACAGCCCGTCACGAAAGAATAAAAAATACAAGAAGGAAACTTTTTGCCAAAAACCCGGAGCGCGGCGCTCCAGTCCAATGACCCACACATCCCAAAAAACTCAAACCGCTGCGTTCAAGACGCTGAGACGCCAAGAAAAACGGTCCACCGACCTACGCAATCCAATCCCCCGCTGGCATGGCTGAAGTTGACACCGCGGTGATGTCAGATATGATGTCTGACATGAAAACTTTTACCTCGAGAGATTTAAGTCGTTCCGCAGCTGCGGTCTTGGCCGCCTCCGAAGTTGATGGGGTTGCAAAGATCAAGACGCGCGATGGACGAGTGTTCGAGGTGCGCATGGTCCCTCCCGAGGCTCCACGCCGGTCGAAGCACGGAGCCCAGACTCTGCTCGACGAACTGATCAAACTCAAAAAGCAGCATGGCTCCCCACGGGTTACAAAAGAGCAGTGGGATGAGATTGAATGTTCTATGACTGAGCGTTCCACGGAAACCGTGCTGTGAAGCCTTATCCAGATTCCAACTTCATCGCGCACTATTTTTTAGAGCCGGATGCCCTAGGGGAGAAGCTTGCCCAGTGCATTGGGAAACAATGGATTCATGCAGAGCTCCCTGTCTTTTGGTTGCATCGGTTCGAGGTGTCGAATGCCTTTCTGGCTTATGCCTTTCGGGCGGCTTCGGGTGGCGAGCCCCGAGTCTCGACCGAATGGGCGCTTTCGCTCCGCGGAAAATTTTTGGATGTTATGAAAGCCGAAACGCAACCCTTTTTACAGGTTGCGCTATCTCCCTCGGAGTTGTGGGCGCAATTTGATGAATTGAGCCTGCGCCATACGTCCGAGCATGGATACCGCACCTACGACCTACTGCATGTCTCGGCTGCACTACTGCTGAACAGCGGCGCCTTTTGGAGCTTTGACGCGAAGGCATGCGACCTCGCACAGCGTGAAGGCTTGAAAGTGCTCTAAGGACAAGGACAAAGGGGTGCCGGACACTTTGACATGATTATATGGGTTAGGCAGTCCCTTTGCATAATTCGGTTCTGCGAGATAAAATTCACAGCAGCCCGAGCAGTCGCAGACATTCTTTGGCCAGCGGGACGCGCTTAGCTCCGTCTGTCTGCACCGCAATGTGGATGTTCAGCGCAAATGGAAATTTGCCATCCCTTGTTTCGATCCAGCCTACAAACCAGCCTACTTGCGGATCCAGCGACATCGCCCAGCCGGTTTTGCCGTGCAGCCGGACGCCATCCAAATCCTCCAAAAAAGTAATCCGCCGAACTGTCTCCGTGGCTTCTTTGGAAACGGGAAGCTCATCAGTGATCAGGCGTTGCAGAAATTGAACTTGCTCGATCGCAGAGATCTTCAGCGGACCATCGAGCCAGAAACGATCAATCACATCTCCGATCTCACGGTTGCCATAGTTGAGCATGTCCAGTCCTGCCTGCATACGCTCTACGCCAACACGTCGGGCGAGTTCCTGATACACCGGCACATTAGAAAGCGGCATCGCTTCGCGCAGCGACATGTCGCGTTCCCATTCCTTAAGAAACTGCGGGCCGCCGCCATACGGAAGCACCTCTTCAGCATCCGCAACCGCGCCACAATCCAGACCAATAAGCGAGTTGACGATTTTGAAAGTGGACGCAGGCACCAAGCGATGCTTCGCGCGATCCGGGTTATGAACCGTAAGCGTATTCATTTGAGCATTGAGCATCACAAATGTCCCGGAAACTCCAGCATTTTCGAAAGCTGACGCAAGCTCCGGCGATTCCTCTGGAGTGGAGGCCGATGCAGGGGTGATCGTCAGGGCGAAGCAAAGGGCAAAAAATTTCATGGATCCAAAGTATGAGTCAGCATCATCATGCAGGCATCCGATGCTTTCGAGCTACCGCGTGTGCGCCAAGGATTGTTCCTGCTTCACTTGCGCCCCTCGCGTTTGCCGGTGCATCACCCGCAGCATCCGCCAGTGGAGCCCCTTATATTATGGTTTAAGCACTAACTCGGTTGCCTCGCCGGTTTTGATGGTTGCCTCAGCACTTACAGTCTCGTCGCCGATTTTTGCCTCAACGACGTAATCACCTGCAGGAATTTGGTGATCGCTGCCGGACCCTGCCGTGACGCGAGTGCGCTGGCCAGTGAGTGAAGTTTTTGCGGAATAGATCGTGAAATATGGTTTCACTTCTTCGCCCTCTGCATCCTGAGCGGAAACCCGGAGCAGTCCCCCTTCGAGCACCACAGTCGCGCTGACCGCTTGACCTGCGGGCACTTCCACGTCGGTGGTTCCAATCACACTTCCCCATTTTGCTTCCACAGTATAATCCCCGGCCGGGAGACGGAACTCGCCACTCGCCGCTGCAGCGATGCGGTCGCGTGAACCGTCGAGTTTCTTTTTGCCACCAAAAACGGTGAAGTACGCTTCCGCATCCTCACCCCCCTCTCCAAGTGTCGAAGTGACATTCAGGACGCCTGCGCCTGCGATCAGTTCAGCCTCGGTGACTTCGTTCGGAGTCACTTCAAAGAGATCGCCAACGATCACACTGCCCCATTTTGCCTCAACATGATACTCGCCTGCCGGCAAAAGGAAGTCCCCGGTCGCTGCGGCAGTTACTTGAGGTCGCTTACCACTGAGGTCGGCGCCTGCCCGCGAAATTGTGTAATAAGCGTCCAATTCCTCACCCCCCTCATCTGCGAGTGTTTTGACTTTAAGGATGCCGGCATTGAGAATGAGAACTACATCGTATTCGGGCTCCGACGGGACGGTGACGATTTGTTCCAACACGACATCCCTCGATTTTGCTTGCACGTCATATCTTCCTGGAGCGAGTTCAAACGACGGTCCCACTCCGTGACCTGCTTGTGCACCCGCGTCAGCATCTTTGATGGTGTAGTAGCTCTGCACTTCCTCACCGCCTGCGGAGAGGAGCGTGCGAAATGTCACTTTCGAAGTTTCCACGGTTACCTTCGCTTCGGGGGTGGGTTCTGGCGTGGGCTCCGGGGTCGGAACGGGCGTGGGTTCTGCTTCAGGATCAACAGTTTTTGTCATTACAATGGCCAAAGCTCCCACCAGACTGGAGGCGTCGGCTGCAGCAATGAATTCTCCGCCTGTCGTATCCGCGATGCACCGGATCGCTGCCTGCTCGTCATCCGCCAAATCAAATCCGATCACATGTGCAGTGAAATTAATACCGTTCTTTTTCAGTTCCTTTGCTGCGGCACAAGGATCCATATCACAGGTCTCAATGCCATCGCTCACCAGGATTACGGTCACTTTTTCCTCCTCATAGCGCAAGATTTCGGCAGCCTGCATCACAGAAGCCGTCAGCGGAGTCCGACCTCTTGGAGTGATGGCATTGACCATCCCAATCATTTCCGCCTTATCCACAGGACCTGGAGGAATGAGGAGTTCAATGTCCTCGCAATCACCGCGTTCACGATGCCCGTAGGCCATGAGGCCGAGGTGGAGATTCTGATCCAGGCCATCAATGATTGTTGCAACGGCTTCGCGGGCGATATCGATCTTAGGAACTCCATCAATTTGCCCCCACATGCTCCCCGAAGCGTCCAGAATGAGGATCGCCTTCGCGGTGTCTGTTTCCGCGGCATTGGCTTTAGGATGAACGAGCATTCCGACCAAAACCAATGAGACGACAAGCGGTTGCAGTATTTTCATGCGAGCAGGGTATGGACGGAATTGGTGGGAGCAAACCAAAAGTTCGACTTTGAGGATTCTTGCGGATCATTTGAGAGCTACATTGATGATACCGTATTCATGCACGACCTTCTTCAAACCCAGCTTTTCGCAGAATCGCGGCTGACAATGGATGCGCTGGCACTATTGTCCTCAGCCAGCGCGGAGGAACGCGCTGCGATCCGTCCGGAAGCTCAAAGGGACAGGTCGACCATCTGTTGCTCATCCTAACCGAGGCGAGTAAGGTCTTTAGTGCGGAGCGCGGCGAATGCAGGGAGCCGAGTGGGAGAGTTGCGGGTGTTTTGAGATTTGAAGAAGCGTCCGCTTGGATGAGTGTTAGGAGTTCCTTTGCGCCTCGCCGCCTCGCCTTGGTGGAGCTGGGAGATTCTGCAATCGCTCGGAATTTTCACTTGCAAAACGAGGATTGCCAGGCATTTTGCTTTCCCTTTGTGGTGCCCGCATTCGCAACGCAGTCTCGTTTGATCAAGTATCGAGGCATTCATGAGTGTTGCGCAAGCGCAGAGCCATGAGTGAACAAGGTCCTGTTCGTGTTGCGTTATTCGGATTTTGCAAATCGTGGTTTGCGCTTATTTTCGTCCTCGCAAGACGTCACTATTTTCTCTTTTAATTCACAATTTACACATTTTACTCTTAAAGCTTATGTCTTACGCAGTTGTTCTTACTGGAGGTCGTCAATACCGTGTTAAGCCGGGTGATGTCCTTGATATCGGGCGTATTCCTGGCGATGAAGGTTCCACCGCATCACTCGAACATGTGTTAGCGCATGGTGAGGGCGAAGCCGTCGTGGTTGGTAGTCCGAAAGTTGAGGGTGCTAAGGTGCAGGCTGAAATCTTGGCTCATATTCGCGCTCCTAAAGTGACCGCCTTTAAATACAAACGTCGCAAAGGTTACCACCGCAAGGTGGGGCACAGGCAGGAAATGACTCGGATCAAAGTCGCCGAGATCATTGGGTGATTGTGTTCGCATTTCGAAAAGCAAATCTACTCTACTCACATTCTCTACTTAAAAGGATAAACTCATGGCTCATAAAAAAGGACAAGGCAGTGTTAAGAACGGTCGCGATAGCGTTTCCAAACGTTTAGGCGTCAAAAAATTTGGTGGCCAAGCTGTGGTCGCCGGGAATATTTTGATACGTCAACGCGGCACCAAATTTCTTCCAGGTCGCAATGTTGGGTTAGGGCGTGACTACACCATTTTTGCTTTGGTGGATGGCCACGTTCGCTTTGATCAGGGCGGGCGCCGGATTAATGTTGAAGCGCCAGTTGCTGCGGCCAATTAAGCGCAGATCACTTTTTTCGGAAGACGTTTTCGTGTCGCCGACTTACCAATAAATTTTTATACGTATCTATCCACATGGCAAAAGAAATTACAGGAACCATTAAATTGCAGATCCCGGCAGGGCAAGCAAACCCAGCGCCACCCATCGGACCGGCGCTCGGTGCGCAAGGCGTGAATATCATGTCCTTCTGTAA
>DAIRSW010000102.1:0-10287 GCA_036804205.1 Verrucomicrobiia bacterium
GTCTTTCCGATCAGGAGCGCGCTGGCTTTTTGCTGGTCCTGGAGTGGTTCGAGAACTTTCGGGTTTGCGAGATTCCGTGATTCCCCGCAAAGCAGCATTGTCGTCCTTGACGTCCTGCGCAGAGCACGTCATAGTTTTAATCCGACAAAGTGTCAACTGGTGAGGTGGCTGAGTGGTCGAAAGCGACGGTTTGCTAAACCGTTGTAGGGTAAAACCTACCGCAGGTTCGAATCCTGTCCTCACCGCCACCGGCACCAATTCAATCGTTAACGGATGTCTCGGAGCGGATGTCTCGGAGCTTGGCACCCTCCGAACGGGGCTCCATTTGCTCTCAGTCGAAGAGCCCAAAGTCTTTGTTCCTTGGTTTGTAGTTGGGGCAGCTGGGTAAGCACTCCGCCGCGACTCGATTTTTGCGAAAACGTTACATTTTTTCGTGGAAACATCTCGCCAACTGATCGAGCTGGTGTTCTAATCAGTATTTAACTATGAGCGAGCTATCGAATTCCGCGGATGAGATTGAAGTTGAAGACTTTTTTGAGGAGGAGCTTCCCACGCCCCCAGAACCTTTGGTGCTTGGCGTCTTGGGTTCCGGCCAAGGCTCGAACTTTCGCGCCATTGTCAACGCCATTGAACAAGGCAAACTCCACGCGCAAGTCGCCATCGTGGTGAGTGACGAAGAGCAGGCCAGCATCTTGCAGCATGCTCAAGAGCTAGGAATTTCATCGATCCATATTCATCCAGGAAAATATCGCACGAGCATGGAGATGGCGGTTGAAGACCGCATTGCTGATCTCTTTGAAAAACATGGTGTCAATCTGGTGGTGCTGGCCGGGTTTATGCGAATTCTTAAACACCAACTGCTGGAGCGTTACGCCGGGCGCATCGTCAATATTCATCCTTCGCTTCTCCCCAACCACCCTGGGCGCGAAGCATGGCGTCAAGCTTTTGACGCGGGCGATAAAGTGGCCGGGGCGACCGTCCATCGTGTGGATAGCGGAGTTGATACTGGAGAGATCTTGGCTCAAGCAGAGGTGGAGATTTTTGAAGATGACGATGTCGAAGCAGTGCGGGAACGCATCCAGGCGGCGGAGCATCTTTTGTATCCAAGGGTTCTTGAGTATTTTGCTCAAGGCTGGCTGCGCTAAAGGCCCTGCCTCGGTGCGGCGCTGAGCCGCTCAATTACTTTTAATCGCCAGCTCTCCTGAGCTAGGCGTTTACCCCGGCATTTGGTCAAGCGCCAAGTTCTTGCCACACGACTTTATTGCATGTCTTCGATCCCATACCCACCGCCTCTTGATTCCGCGCCCGCAAAGCTGAACGACGCCCAACGCGACGCGGTGACCAGTCTTAAAGGCCCCGTGCTGGTGCTGGCTGGTGCGGGCACCGGAAAAACGCGGGTGATCACCGCACGTATCGCCCGGCTGATCCGGATGGGCGAAGATCCTTCGTCCATTTGTGCGGTCACGTTCACTAACAAAGCGGCGCGGGAAATGCGCGAGCGCGTCGAAAACATGGTGTCAGCTGATGCGGCCAGTTTGGTCACCTTATCCACCTTTCACAGTTTGTGCGTCCGGATTTTGCGTTTAGGAATTCATTTGTTAGGTTTTAAACAAAACTTTTCGATCTACGACGAGAGCGATCAGTTGGGTCTACTCCGCCGCATCATCACGCGTACTGCCGCCGGAAAAGAAAAACTTGACCCTCGCGCCGCTCGTTCCGCGATCAGTGCTCGGAAAAATATGGGGCTTTCTGCTTCGGGAAATGAAGAATCTTTGCTCGGCGCGGTGGCCTTGCGCTATGAACGCGAGTTGCAACAATTGAACGCGGTGGATTTTGATGACCTGCTTCTTCTTGCGGTGCGCTTGCTCTCGGAGCATCCTGTGGAACGAGATCGGTGGAAAAATCGTTTTCACCACTTGATGGTCGATGAGTTTCAAGACACCAACAGTTTGCAGCTGACTTTGCTCAAGCATCTGGCCCGGCCCGAGCCAAACCTTTGCGTGGTTGGTGATGACGATCAAAGCATCTACGGGTGGCGCGGCGCTGAAATCAAAAACATCCTGGAGTTCGAACGCCATTTCCCCTCAGCGCGAGTCATTAAACTAGAACAAAACTATCGTAGCACCGGCAATATTCTGCGTGCGGCCAACAGCGTGATTCGACGCAACCCCGAGCGGCATGGCAAACAGCTGTGGAGCGGAGAGGGTGATGGCGAACCCATCCGGGTGGTGGCGGCTCCCGATGAGAAGGAAGAAGCGCGCTTTGTGGTTGAAGAAATCCGCAATATCCACGTAGAAAAAGGGTTTTCTTGGGAAAACTTCGCGATTCTTTTTCGAATGAATAATCAGGCGCGGAGTTTCGAGGAAGAACTCCGGCGACTTAAAGTGCCCTACCGCTTGGTGGGCGCGCGAAGCTTTTTTGATCGCCGAGAAATCAAAGATTTATCGGCTTGGTGCAACGCGATTTTAAACCCGGACGACGACGTGAGTTTGCTGCGAGCCCTCACCGCTCCGCCTCGGGGTCTGGGGGAGACCACCGTGGGCCAGGCCTTAGAAGCCAGCATCAAGAAGCATTGTTCGGTGCATGCGGTTTTGAGCGACCCCACCTTTCGCGCGGGGTTAAACCGTCGTGGCCAAGCTGCGGCCGAAGAATTTATTGAGCAGCTCCGCGAGTTCTATGTGCGCGTGCATCAGCCCTTGATCTCCGCTACGGCGGTCATGCAGGATCTTTTGGTGGCCATCAGTTTTGAGGAGCACGTCAAAAAAATCAGCGCCAAACCCGAAGAATTTGATGGCCGCTGGGAAAGTGTCCGACTTTTTTTGGCCTGGATGCAAGAGTTTGAAGACAAACAAAATACCCAAGGCGCCTCCTCATTGCGAGGTTTTCTAGATAGCCTGAGCCTGGATCGCGATAAGGGCGAAAAAGAAGACAGCACGGAACTTGTCACCCTGATCACCCTGCACGCAGCAAAAGGTTTGGAGTATCCGCATGTTTATTTAGTAGGATTTGAGGAGGGAATCTTGCCACACTCACGTTCCAAACAGGAAAATCGAGTGGAGGAAGAAAGGCGGCTCCTATACGTCGGCATCACTCGGGCCATGAAACAATTGACCATTACCCGCTGCGATGGCCGGGCGCGACACGGCCAGATTCTGCCTTCGCAGCCCAGTAGTTTTCTCAAGGATTTCGACGAAGGCCTGATTAAGGAAGTTAGCACCGTGGATCTTGCCACGGAAAGTCCTACCGAAGAGTTGACGGAATTTTATTTCGGAAACCTGCGGGCCAAGCTCGAAGAAAAGCTCAAGGCCCAAGAATCTTCTCAAACCTAATTGAGCTCGGTCGCACCAGGGTGGCCAGGCAGGCATTGCCCGTTTGCCAAATGGATGTCCGGATAATGTGAGCTTAAGGAAATCCACACAACGTCACCGCGGACGTGGCAGCTATGCTGGCAGCACCGAGCAGCTACGGCGACCAAAAACCTCTCCGCCCATCACGGAGACAAAAAGGCGCTTGTTTTTGTGTCGGCTCAGCTTGATACCTAGGCACCATGTCACGAATTTCGATGCGTGAGCATCTCGATCCATGTTTTTTGCCTCTCGGCCTTCAGCCGGGACGAATTTTGGGCGGCCTAGCTTATTCTGGGACGCTCCAAGGACGCCCCATAAAAGTTGCATTTGTTCGCATGACCCAAACCCGCTATTCCGGAAAGGTGAGATACCGGGGCTACGTGGGTTATCGTTTTGAAATCAAAACCGCAACACCGTTGAAGACGCGCCTTACTGTTTGTCCCGTGGTGCAGGGAGCCGGTGGGCGCGTGCTGGATTTTATCAAAAGCCGATCGCGTAGTCGAGAAGTCAAAGTGGACAAAGAGCCTTACCCACAATTTTCCATCTGGGGCGAAGATCCAGAATGGGCCACTGCTGTTTTGAGTGATCCTGCCGCGCATCAGGAATTTGCGCTTCTGGCGGAAATGCCACTGTTGAAAGACAATTTTTTCCTCCATGTCCATCCTGAAACGGTGGAGCTCTCATCGAGAGTTCACCCAATCATCGTCACACCAGAAATGTCAGCACAGGTCGTGCGGAGCTTTACGCAATTCCTCGACCGTGCCGAGTATCATCCTCTGCAGTACATCACGCAGCCCACCTGGTTCGAGAAGCACACGAAAAAGCGACCTATCCTCTCCGTGGTCTGTTTTTTCGGCATCGCGCTAGGAATTTTATTCATTCTAAGCCTAGGCTTGATGGCCGTGGCATTCTTCTTATCTCGATAGCGATACGCTGCTGGGGAATCGCATCGGTAGGCCTCGGATGATTTGTTTCCAAGGCGCTCCGGGGATGGTAGGGGTCTGAATCCTTCCATTATTGACGCAAGGGTATGTGCAGATCCGGCTTCAAAGCCGAGGGCCAGCTTGGCCAGTGAATTTCGGGATCCAACCGCAAAGTCGAAGGGAGGTAATCCGAATAGGGCGGTAGCAATTCCTGAGTGCCGGATCGGCTTTCATGCGCGACAGCAAGGGTCAAGAAATACTGACCAGCCTCGTGCGGCAGGCTGAGCGGTTCTGGCATTTTGCCTTTACCTGCGGCGTGTCGCTCGCGGATGTAATAGGCGAGCGGCACGCCCACAAACCATGGAGCGCCACCTTGGACGAGATTGCGTCCGCCGTCCCACTCCAGCCAACCATTGTTCAAGGTGATGATCTGTTTGGGCTTGCCGGGGTCCGGCCTCGCCAGCGGCCCAACCACCATCATCGCCACGCCATCCGCGTGTCTCGCAATCGGATCGCGCGTGGAATCTCTGGCAAGTGCGCAAGCCTTTGCCACCTGTTCCCAGTCCAGGCTTTCCAAGCTTCTGCCTCCCACAAGAGCCAGAATCGGTTGGCCTGAATAAAAATCGCCACGAATTAAAAATGCATCAGGAAAAACCTCGAGAAACGTCGTTGCAATGGCATCGTATTGGGCTTCGGTGAGCTGATACATCGGGAACCACTGGCAATACAACCCTTCAGAAGCCAGCGACCGCTTCACCATTGCGAAATGTTCTTTTGTGAAAAGTCGGCCTTCTCCGCTGCGCCAGGGCAGAAACAAATCGCCGATCACCACGTCGTAGGTGCCGGGTTGTCTGGAGATTTCCCAACGGGCGTCGGCAATAATGGGATTTGCTCGGGGGTCATTGAAAAAATCGCGATTGAATGGTGAAAAATAGCGTTTTGCAAAACCGGCCACCAAGGGCGACAATTCGATGGCATCCACTTTTTTCACAGACGGGTGCACGAGGCAGCCACTTGCGGTGCTTCCGGTGGCCAGACCCAGTGTGGCCACGCGCTTCGGATTGCCATGGAGAAGAAGGGGCAGGTGTGCCTGACGCTCCTGATTGGCCGCGGCCAGTGATCCGCCCAAGGTGTAGCTGTTGTTAAACAAGATCCTCCAATCGAGATCGTTATCTCGGTCGGAAACCACGGTCACAATGCCCTCGCGCCCGATACCAAGGCCGCGCACCGTGTCTTTCGGTGCGGGCGCGACCTGCGGACGACCGGAGAAGAAGATCCAAACCAATACACTGCCAGCCAGAATCATGAACGCGGTGCCTGCGAGGATTTTGTTGCGTCGGAAAACTAGGATGACCGTGATTGCAGCCACGATGGCGGCCACGGATGGCACGACGCCCCAGAGCCCCAGCTTGGGCAGCAGAAGGCCTTGGCTGAACTCCGCACCCAGCCAGCCCCCGAGTCCGTTCCAGGCAAGGAGACGACCGACGAAACCCTGTGGCAGACCGGCGTCTTCACCTGCGCGCAGAAGCGAGGGGAAGACGATGCCCATTCCGAAAAATGGCAGTGCGATGCAGAGCAGGCCTGGCAGAAGCAAGCTCTGGAGGTAGCTTCCGATGCCCACTTGATAGGGCAGATAGTTGAGGCTGCGAAAAGCCAGCCAGAAAAGGAGCGGTTGCAAAGCGGCCGCGCCCAGTCCGATGAGCAGAAGATAAGACGGCACCGTGGGGCGACGGTTTTGGGTTCCTAAAAAACGAGAGGATTGCTTGAGCAAAATCGGTGAAAGAAAAGCCCCGCCAGCGAGGCCCAACAACACCAGCGCCAGCACCAGGCCGGATGCGAAGATCGAGTTGATCGCCACTTGGGTGATTTGCAATTGCACCACGACCTCACTGCTGAGCACGACAAAGCCGGAAACAAATGCGAGCGCACACCACGGTGCAGAGAGTCCTCGGACTTGAGGGCTTTTGCGAAAACCGGGCCAGCCGCGCCCTCCCATCACCAGCAGGCAAACTGCGATCCCCAGATTCACAGCCGCTGCGGCGATCCCGGTGCCGAGCGTTCCCAGTGCAGGCAGCAAAAAGGCCAGTGCAACCAACACGCCGAGGACGGCCCCCAAAGTGTTGAAAGCATAAATCGGGATCGCCGCCCGTTTTCCGGAAAGAGCCGCAGTCTCGACCAGCCAGGGAGTGGTCAATCCCATGCAGACGGCAGGAGGCGCGATAAGCAGCAAGGACACCAGCAGGCGCAAAAGGGTGGGCGGCAACTCCAGAGATGCAAAAAAAGCACCCGCTCCCGGAGCTAAAAGCACGCCGAATGCGAGCACCGCAATGAAGATTTCGGCAATGGCGACGCCGCCAAGGAGTTTGTGTCTTCGGTTTTCTTTTGTGAGCGAGGCCACCCAGCCGCCGAGTGCGAGCCCGAGGAAAAAGGTGCCGGTCACACACGCAAACGTATCTGCGCTGGCCCCCACCACATCCACCACGCGGCGCACCCAGACCAACTGATGGATGAGCGCAGCGGCTCCTCCCAAAAATGAGAGCAGCACCAGTAGCGGCACGGGGGCTATCGCTTCTCTTCTCATGCCAAGGAACCTAGCTTACTGAGGAAGCCCGGCGCTTTCGATAAAGAAGACCAGCTGCTCCGGCCAACACAAGAAGCGCGGCCATGCCGGGCTCCGGTATGGCTTGGAAGCGGAAGGTATAAAGATCACTTGAGGTATGATAGCCGGTCGTATCCACGATGCGAAACGCCACGTCAAATGTGCCCGGCGCATCCGATGAAAATGCTCGACCATGGATGTGGCCAAACGGATCGTCGGGATAATTTGACGTCAGATCGAAGGTGAACAATCCCTCCCCAGGGTTTGCTTCCAGTGTATCGCCTGCGATGGAGATGGTGGGCGTCGTATGATCGTTGTGCCACCCTCGTTCCCAGAAGCCAAAATTAGCACCCATCGGGCCAAGAACTTCAACGATCTGAAGCCTCAAGTTCGTGCCGGTAGCAGCGTGAGGTCCAGAATTATCTCCGTAGGCAATACTGGCCGGCAGCGCGGTGAATGTCAGGCCGGAATAGACGTAATATCCTTCATAGCGCTCGCTAGCCTCACGCAACTCAAGATTAAAGACGTAGCCCGAGCTTGTCACAAAATCATTGGCATTGGCAAAAATGAGCGGGGCGTCTTCATCGGTGGAATTTGCGCCGGCGTTGATATGCATGTGTGCGCGAAGAGAAACTGCTGGGAAAGGTGCTAAGCAAAGAATGGCTGCAATGATGCATGAGGTCGTCAATGAGTTAAGATTTTTCATATTTTTTCAAAGTTTAAGTAAGTGGTTTTTGCGGAAAACAATTGGTTAAGGATTGCCTTCGGGATGAACGAAACGCCCTCGAGGCACGGTGAGCAGCGCCTGCACCTCGCCCCAGCTTATCCATTGTGCTCGGCCATCTGCGAACAGATAAACATTTCCACCCTTGTAACGCTCGGTGGCCACTGCGCCGGCGAAGTTGGCCGGGGCGTAACCATAAAGCGCGAAGTGGAAGTGGTCCGACCCTTCGTAGGTTTTTAAGGTTTCTGTGAAGAGCAGCGTCTGCGAGGGGGCTTCGAGTTTGTTTTGCAGGGAATAATCCAATTCCTCAGCCCCGTCTGGACTCGGCAACAGAAAGTCGTTGATTGCATAGCTGACCATTCTTGCCGGGTTGTCATCGCCGGGAGAGCGGTACGCCTTTTTCATCGCAGCAACATCCGGAAGGCTGGGATCCAGCCCCATGTAGGGTAGGAGACCCGCCACCCAGGAATTTCCCGTGTGTTGGGAACCAGGCAGGCGCCCTCCGTTTTCTCCCGCGTAAAGCAGGGCTGCGATTCCAAGTTGTCGGATCTGATTGAGGGCTTGCACCCGGCGAGACTGCTCCTGGGAACTGCTCAAGGCGGGGACGGCCACCGCGAAGAGCACGGCGATGATGGTAATAACAGCTAAGAGTTCAATGAGTGTAAAGGCTTGTTTCGAGTCATTCATAGGATGTTCCTGTTGTGCCGCAATCGGGGCACGCCGATGGGTGAGATGCGAGGACGGCAGACGCAGTTTTTCCGCGGCTGATGCGTTGCCACGCGCACATTGTGAGAACGCACACCCCCACGCAGAAGGGAGACGGCAGTTTAGAAACTGGTCGTCGTGCAGGACAGAGCGAGAGCTTCGCTAGCCGTGCGGGTTCTCAGAGCAAAAGGAGAGACTAACAGGAAAGCCTCGGGACCGCTTGCGGCGGTTCGTCCGAGCGTGAGGTCCACGGAGCTTCATCGATCAAGAGTTAGGAGAAGTCCTTGGTCCTTGGTTGATGAACAAGAGACGCAAATTGGCCTACGACGCCTTCAATCTTGAGTGAGGTGTAGACGATAGCGGGATTTTGACGTTCGCTCGCTTTGCCTTCTTGAATCTTTTTGCAAAGCGAACATGGAAGGGCTGGGTCAAGCGTTTTCGCAAGGCTTCCGGTCAAAGAGTGAGTCTGAGCGTAACCCACAAACATATGGATCCACGCCGCTGTTTGCAGCACAGCCCAATGTCCGCCTGCAAGCTGGAGCAGAGCTATAAAGGCCAGTATGATCGAAAAACGCTTCAAGATGCGTTAGAATTGTGTCGCCATGACGGGATGTCAAGAACCGGTTTCTCGTGTTGCCGGCAACCGTCTCACCAGATGCGATCTACGTTGTCCTGGCTCTGTCTTGGGTTTTTCCGCGAGAATAATATGGTCTGCTTGATCAAGCAGGACCTGCATTCGTTGGTCAAATGCCACCCTCAATGCGCTGTCTAGGGTCGGCAAAAGAACCGGTCGCTCACCGGGCTTCTCCAGATTCTCCACTGTGTTCACTGTGCCGACTCGTCTGCCCGGGCTTTGTGCAGTGGCCGGGTTGCTATTCTTTGTTATTTGTTTTCGTCATTCCGGCCTCTCCGTCGCGCACTTTTCCCTCTCCTGGAGAGCCGGCTGCCTGGATGCCCGAATGCCCGGATGTCCGGAAACGTTCGAGGGCTTCGAGAGTGCTGGTTTCGTTTTTTGCTCGCAACCCATACCAGGTTTTGACCAGGCTTAGCAGGGGGTAGGGGGCGTCCTTGGCGCGGGTTTGAAAAAAAGATAAAAAAATGCATTTTTTTGTTTGACGACAAGACGGGTTCTGATAGTCTTGTTATCCCGCGATTGATGTGGGACTCACTTAGTGACTGTTATTCACAAGGATTTTATGTGGAGCTTTTATGATTTTTCATAGCTCTGATGTCTTGTGAATAACCTCCGCGAGGTGATTGATCTTTGATGTTTTGAAGAAAATCGTGACAACAAATAGCAAACAAACAGGTTTGGCTGTTTGCACGGGCAAGCTTGCGCACGTCGGGCGAGGTTTTTAACAAACCAAACTCTGGCAGCGATCAAGCAGCTCGTCAACGGCCATCCGAAATTTGAGCTGTGCGTTTCACGTCAATTTTAAAAAGTCATTTTAATCTTTGAATTGGCTAGAATCAAAAATTTGGCAGTATCTGAAAAGATGCTGGGCTTTATCCAGTCATGGTTAAGCCTGGCGAGCTGCCGCAACTTTCGCTGTGCCCGGGGTTGAGTTAATCGTTTGAATAACGCAACCGTTAAGTGGGCGAACCGAAGCATGCCAGCGCATGCCTCGGGTTGGTTAGTAACAGCAAACCATTTTCAACGGAGAGTTTGATTCTGGCTCAGAACGAACGCTGGCGGCGTGGATAAGACATGCAAGTCGAACGGAGTTTACGGTAGCAATATTTGTAAGCTCAGTGGCGCACGGGTGAGTAACACGTGAGCAATCTACCAGGAAGTGGGGGATAGCTCGCCGAAAGGCGAATTAATACCGCATGTGGCCAAGAAAGACATCTTTCCTAGGCTAAAGTAGCAATACGTTTCCTGATGAGCTCGCGTCCCATCAGCTTGTTGGCGGGGTAACGGCCCACCAAGGCATTGACGGGTAGCTGGTCTGAGAGGACGACCAGCCACACTGGAACTGAGACACGGTC
>DAIRSW010000103.1:0-1702 GCA_036804205.1 Verrucomicrobiia bacterium
GGTCTACGTGGCGGCAGGATTCAGCTCGAAGCCCGCGATAATTTGACTGTTCAGGCCGGAGCATTGCTGACGGTGAGAGGGGAGGAGTTTGATGCTGCTGGTAAGGGCGGGCATATTTTCCTCTCGGCGGGCAATCAAGTGAATGGCATCGTAAATACGGCCGCCGTGTTGAATCTGCAGGGAGGGACTTTGGACCTTCGGGTAGACTCACTCGCCCCCAATAGCGCACTTTATGGCAATTTCAGCGGCACCCTACATCTTCGTGCCCCTCGCAACCTAGCCCAAACAGACTTAGGAATTAATACCATCAACTCGACGATTCTTGGAGCCTCTAGCATCCTCGCTGAGGGGTATCGCCTCTATCAGCCAGCTGGCGGAGCGATCAGCACCGTCCAAGCTGCTGTGTCCGCGGATGCGGTCACATTCTTGGGGGCGGGAGGAGGCCCTGCCACTGCCAATTACACAACCATGGTAAACAAGCTACTCGGTGTTGGAGATCCCCAATCATTGGGCTCAGTGCTGGTGCTTGCCCCAGGCGTGGAAATCATTAATACCACCGGCAACCTCACTCTGGGAACGGCCACCACGACCGCGGCGTCCGATTGGAATCTTGCAAGCTTGCGCTTTGGCCCAAACCGGGCTCCTGGCGTGCTTACCATGAAAGCTGCTAATGATTTGGTTTTCTTTAATGCGTTGAGTGATGGGTTTTCTGGCGGCCCAAGCCTATGGCTTGCGCCGCTGAACGACTTTAACCCGCTGCTGCCGGCAAACACACAAAGTTGGTCATACAGGTTAACCGCTGGTGCGGACTTCACAGGTGCAGGATTTGGGAACGTGCGAAGGCTTGAGGATTTACCGGCCAACGGGGGGACGCTACAACTGGGCAAAAACGCAGGTGCCGCAACTGTGCCTGGCGGCAATAATGCCCGTACTTCAAACATTATTGGTAATTTTTTCCAAGTTATTCGGACGGGATCAGGCTCGATTGATATTAACACCGGTCGTGACATTCAATTGCTTAATCCCTTTGCCTCCATTTATACCGCCGGGTCCAGGGTTCAAACGCCCACCACGATCTTTAATGCCAATGATTTCGTGCTGCCAGCCCAGCAGGGGCCTGTTCACCCGAACCAGGGAAATCTTGGGGCCGTGCAGCAGAACTACGGGCCTCAATATAGTTTTGCCGGCGGTAACGTGACGCTTAAAGCAGGACAAGACATTGCCCGCTACACCAGAAATGGGAGCCAGTTACTTCCGGATTCCTCTCGACAGCTGCCAATGAACTATATTTATCGCCGGGGTTATGTGGATCCGGTGACCGGTGAGTTTGGAGTAACGGGTGTTGGCACTGGTCTTTCACCCAACGTGATCAATGATCTGGCGTCTTCTACTACCTGGTGGGTTGACTTTAGTAACTTCTTCCAAAGCGTGGGAACACTCGGCGGTGGTAATGTGACGATGATTGCGGGGCAAGACATCCTTAATGTGGATGCTGTGGTCGCAACCAACGCCCGAATGGCACGGGGAGTTCCAGACTTGGCAAATCTGGTTGAGTTGGGCGGAGGTGATCTTGTTGTCCAGGCTGGCCGGAATATTGATGCCGGTGTTTATTATGTTGAGCGTGGTGTGGGTAATCTTCAGGCAGGTCGGAACATCCTCACGAACGCAACGCGGTCTCCTTCGCGCAACTACATCACAAGCT
>DAIRSW010000103.1:1712-2477 GCA_036804205.1 Verrucomicrobiia bacterium
GGGCTTAATAACAAGTTTTGGCACAAATCATACTTCAACACTTACAGCTCAGACGCGTATGTTACCGTGTCATCACTGGGAGGCGATCTGACCCTGAGGAATGAGGTGGTTCTGCCTGTGGAATCGGGTGCCAAGCCCATCTTACAAGCGTGGATGGAAAAGGCCAACTTGCTTACCACGGGCAACACAGGAGCTGCCTTCACCCAGCCATGGTTGCGGATTGTAGAGACCTCCGTTCTGCCTTTTGCCGAATTCTTCTCGCTGGCACCACCGAACGTGTTCCTGACCTCATTCACGGGCAATGTTAATCTCGCTGGCGATCTGACCCTCGTACCGGCCCCATTCGGAACCTTCGAAATGGTCGCTCACCAAAATGTCAATGCCTTGCAGCCAATAGGCGTGAGCTCACTTTTGGTGCCCGGCCAGCAAACCACAGCCTGGAAATCATCTACGGTTAATGTTTCTGACGCCAACCCTGGTTCAATTCCTGGACTTACCAACCCGTTCGCCTATTTCTCTCTTGCGGGCCGGACCATCAACCAGGCTAATACGACCCGCCCGAATTTCCTCCAGCCTGTGGCTGCGTTGTTTACCGAGACCGGCTCTACCAATCTGACACTACAAGTCAAGCAGGCGCTTCATGCGTCGGGAATTCTTCACCTCAATGATCCAGAGCCTTTAAGAATTTGGGATAAAAAACAAAATGGTGGCAGAGGAGATGTGTTTGCAAATTTTGCTCCCACAAAAGATAAAGATTGGGAGTTT
>DAIRSW010000103.1:2487-10239 GCA_036804205.1 Verrucomicrobiia bacterium
ATTTATGCGACCGGCGGAGATATCTCTGGCTTGACTTTGTTTTCGCCCAAACGCTCGCGTATATTTGCTCAGCGTGATATTTCGGATGTGGCTTTCTACATTCAAAACGTGGGAGCCTCAGATCAATCGATTGTGAGCAGCGGCAGAGATCTCCTGCTTGCCACTACCAGCTCGCCGCTCCGCTTAGCGGCGACTGCTCCTGGAAATCGCCTCGCATCAGGTGTGCTTCCAGCTGCCGGCGATGTCCAGATCGCAGGCCCGGGTTCACTGCTGGTGCTGGCTGGTCGCAATCTTGACCTCGGAACCCTGCCCCAACGTGCCGACGGCACTGCCGTTGGCATTACAAGCGTAGGTAATCTTCGCAACCCTGCGCTCCCTTCCTTGGGGGCCAATATTTTGGTAACCGCAGGCCTTGGTCCGGCACCGGGGCTTAGTGATAGTGTGCTTGATTTTGAAACTTTCATTAACACCTTTGTTCAAGGTGCTGAGGGCCAGGCGATCTTGCAGGAAGTGGCTCCAGGAGTTAATTTTGACACGTTGGACGAGGAAGAGCAAGCCCGCCTTGCGGTGGAGGTCTTTTATCGTGTTTTGCGCGATTCCGGTCGAGCTTTTGCAGATACAGGAGGTTATGAAGAAGGCCTAGCGGCCATCGCAGCACTGCTAGGGAACGGAAACTATGATGGCCAGATAAGCACTCAAAGTCGTGACATTCGCACCCGTAGTGGGGGAGATATCTCCATTCTTGCACCTGGCGGTGGACTTACCTTAGCAAATACCGTCATCGGTAACCCGCTGGCCCCTCCAGGAATCGTGACCGAGTCAGGCGGAAACATCTCCATCTATACCGATGGGGATGTGGATATTGGGATTGGCCGTATCTTTACTCTGCGTGGTGGTAACATGATTATTTGGTCCAACACCGGCAACATTGCCGCAGGTGCGGCGTCAAAAACCGTGCAGTCCGCTCCTCCTACGCGTGTTGTCATTGATCCACAGTCTGCCACCGTTGAGACCGACCTGGCAGGCCTGGCGACGGGCGGCGGTATTGGTGTGCTTGCCACCGTGCAAGGTGTCGAGCCAGGGGATGTCGACCTCATCGCCCCTCAGGGCATTATTGATGCGGGAGATGCAGGCATTCGCGTCTCCGGCAACATTAACTTAGCTGCAACTCAGGTGGTGAACGCCTCAAACATTAGTGTTGGAGGCACGACCACTGGGGCACCCGCCGCGCCCGCCGTTGCCGCCCCGAATGTGGGCGGCTTAAGCTCGGCAGCGGCCACCACTGCGGCGACATCCAGCAGTGCCCAGGATCTTCAGCAAGACCAGGCACCTGATGAGACCAGTGCAGAGGACGCACCTTCCATTATCCGCGTTGAGGTTCTCGGATATGGCGGGGGAGGTGACCCCGACGAGGACGAGGAGGAGCGGCGCCGACGCGCCTTAGAGGAGGGACAGAGTGAAGAATAAACTCGCAATATTTATGCAAAAGCATTACCGACGAATTGGAAAACTGTTTGTCGTAGCGGCCTTATGCATTCCGCCTGTGGGTGTAGCGCTCGCGGTTGAGGCAGGGAATCGCGATACGCAAACAGGATTAGCCCTTCTAAGGGGCGAGGGCGTCAAGCAAGATTTTGTGGCAGCTCGCAGCATCCTTGAAGAAAATGCCAAGAAAGGCGATGCCGAGGCCATGGGTGCGTACGGGTTTCTCATTTCCCAGGGCTTAGGGGGTGGTGCTCCAGATCCAGCTGCTGCTTTGGAGTGGCTGGGGAAAGCAGCGGAGGCTAGTGTCCTAAGCGCTCAGTTGAATTATGGTGTTCACTATGTCGAGGGCTTGGGCACCGAGGCTGATCTTGAGCGTGGCTTGGCGTGGATTTCTCAAGCTGCTGAGGCTGGACATCTGGCAGCCCAAAAGCGTCTTGCTCAACTCTATCATTTCGGCGATCACGGGGTCAAAACATCAGGGCAGGACGCGTTGCGCTGGGCCAAACTGGCAGGAGAACAGGGCGATGCCTGGTCGCAAAATTTGGTAGGCACCCTGCTTCAGTTCGGTCCTGACGTAGAAATTGACGTGCCAGCTGCGGCGGAATGGTATCTTAAAGCTGCGAAGCAGGGGAACCCAAAAGCGCAATCTAGTTACGGCAGACTGTTGGCTAGCGGCAAGGATGTTAGGCGAGACCTTGAGGAGGCCTATTTTTGGATCAAGCTCAGCGCGATGTCGGGTGAGGCGATGAGCATCAACTATCTTCCTGCGCTGGTGCCGCTCCTCTCTGAGGAGCAAATTGCTGCAATTGATCGACGCGTTTTTGAAAAGCGACAGGAAACTGTGCGAGGACGGGTGGAGGTGCGAGACTAGCACGGCGCTGTCACGCCAACCAATAAGTAGGAAAGCCAGCTAGTCTTCCGGCTTTAAGCTAATTACGAGGGGTGCCGCCTAGGCGCGGCAAAAAGGGAAACTTCGACGTCCGTGCCTTTGCTTGCTCATTATTATATTAATTCACTGAGGCTAACGATTTGCTTCGATGTGTGACTGCATCCAGGCATTTTTGCCGTATTTCATGCGGTAAATGTAATCCACTTCGCGTGCTGCATTTCTCCAGATGCTTTGATACTCAGGATCAGCAGGATCCGGGTTTGTGGCCTCACTCAGACTTGCTTCGAATTGCTGAGTCAACTCTTCAATTTCCTGTGGCGAAGCGGGCGATTCCGCATCGGGGGGCGCAAAAACGGCCGGAAGACTTGCGACTGACTGGAGTGTCTCGTCCGCATACGGCACCACAATTGGCACAGGAGACAATCCGTTCTCCATGCCGGTGGGATTGCGGGTTGCAGCATCAGCGGTTCTTAGGGAGGTTTGAGCCGGTTGGTCATGTGCAAGCGCTGAAGAGGATGCCCCCGATCCTTGGAAAACCAAATCGGCGGGCAAAGGAATTTCTCGATCGCTTTGCTGAGGAGAGCTTTCCAGGCTGCTGTGCTGCGGCAGAATGGAATTGCTTGCTTCGTCGACGAGGTGTTGCTCTCGTACAACTGAAGGCGCTTCGACATCGTTCGGAACAGAGCCAGTCTTAGGCTCTGAGAATAAAGAAGATTGCTGGGGGGCCGTTTGAGAAGTAGACTCCGGCTGGGACGAATGCTTGGTGGGAGGGCGCGTGGTACTCTCTGCGATAAGAAAAGCACAAATGCCGATAACCGCGAGCAATAGCAAGAGATAGAATTGGGAATGCTTTTTCATGCAAAAAATGCCTGGCACCGGGCGAAACCCAGTGCCAGGCAGAAATCAAGGTCAAAAAATCAACCTAATCTGGAAGCACCACTCCGCCGTCACCGCCAAAGCGAGTCACGTTCATGTCCGGAATCGGAATAGCTGCCAAAGGATCAGTTAGAGTAGCTGGAATCGCAGCTTCGAACAAAGCTCCAAAGGTGGCTTCCTCGGCTGTGATAGAAGGGTTTTGATAAAACCACTGATATCCCCACAGTGTGTAAGGGCCATTGAGGATGTTGTCGGTGGTGAACTCCATGCCGTTGTAGGTCAAACCAAGTGCTCCGTTAGATGTGGCAACCACTGCATCACTCCCGGTGAGGTAGCTCAAAAAGATACCGAAGGCTGAGGCATCAGCCTGCACAACGTCACGAATGAAGCTATTGCTGGAGAAACCTCCGTTACTCAAAGCACCAAATCCTGTGACCGTCCAAGTGGAAGGATCATCATCGTCTGGTTTATTAAGGGTTGGCTGATACTGAGCAACAGGCTGAAACACTCCATAACCAGTCTCCGCAAGCACCGTGGCGCGGGATCCACTTCCGTTGTTACGGCCCACGGCGTAGACCGTGTCGGTATCGGCGAGGTCACCGGTGAAAACATATAGGGGCACTTCTGACGAAGAATAAAGCGCCTCCATTATCTGATCGGTCATGTTTTCCAACGATGCAGGAGCAGTACGGCTGGCCACAAATTGGAAAGGCACCACACCAACCTCGGATCCGACTAAAGTCGGAGATAAAGTTGTCGAGGACGCTTGAGCCACATCTGAGAATGCAAATGCTGCGGGTACGAAGACATACGATGGAGTGCCTGGGACTTGGACACCGCCGACTGCAGTTGGCTCGCTGAGCAGCAAAACCTCAACGGGTGTGTTGTTCGCTACAGCCGCAATTCCTGCAGTGGAGCCACTCCAGGAAACACGGATAACATAGGGATCTGACCCGATGTTCCCGCGAAAGATCGCACGGTTAGTGCCATCAATGCCTTGGGTGCCGACATAAGCGTATTCTGCCGCGGTGGGTCCACCGAGCAATTGGATGATCGCATTGTTTGCCGAAGCACGGAAGGCCGTTGCTCCTGTGATGACGATTTCCGTCTGCGCAAAGCCTGAGCCAGCGAGAAGAGTCGTTATTGCAACGACTGATATGATTTTAGAGAAGTTCATTGTATTAATACTGATGTGTTTGTGGGTTGATTCTCAAGCCGAGAGGCGGGAGAATTTTCTGCGGGCCAGCACCAGAAGACCAGCCAGAGAAAGGAGAAGAACCGTTGATGGCTCTGGGATAACAGTGATGTTGCCCAAGGAATCGATTCTGAAGGTGTTCACGTATGCACCTTGCCCGGTCGGATTTGGATTGACCGTGCCGGCAGGCTGGTTGTTACCCAAAATACGCTGAAGGTCTAAGTATGCAAACCCTTGACCGTTACCAAAAGGGCTTTGCAGCGCGGCGGTAAAAACAGCGAATGAAGAACCATTAAAAGAAACATAGTCATTCCAGCTATTGATGTCCCCGGTCCCTTGGATTGTTCCTCGGCCACCGCTGGTGAGGGTAGGCGTCCGCGGAGTCGTGCCGTTTGTGGTTTCATATCCAGACACCATGCCAACGATGTTTGTTGACGCGGTATTTACAGCGCTGTTGTTGAGGTTATACGAAGCTCCATTTCCGGGGACGAGTGTTCCATAACTCACGTAAACAGTGCGTCCGGGATCGCCGTTGACCGCGACATCAGGTAGGTTGGTGCGAACACCACCTATACCAAATTTAAGATCAGTGCGCTCAAACCAGTCGGCTCCAAAGACGGCGGTTAGGTCGGCACCAATGTTAAACACAAAGTTATCGATGTTCCCGAAACCGACTTGTGGATTGTCCCTGTAATGCGTTGCTGCACCAAGGTTGAAGACGTAGGTGCTAGTGCCGCCCGTACCGCCGCTGGCTTGAAAGCCCATCAGGAGATCGCCTGGTGTGTAAACCATCTGCGCCGAAGCGGTTGACAGCATGGTTACACAGACTGCAGCGAATAGAGCTGAAGTAAGATGTTTTTTCATGAGATGAATAGGTTTTTTATTGATGTTGGTTGTGGCAAGCTTGGGAAAGCCAAGCATAACGCCAGAACATTAGTCATCCGGGATGCAGGATACGACAATTCTTTTCGTGAAACGTTTCCGTCAAGTTTATACGGAATGCGAGCATAGCTTGAGAAGAGGAACATATGTTGCAGACGTGTAACATGTGTGATAACATGGTCACATAAAAAAGCTTGTAAAAGCTTGGAGAACCTAGTGTGGTGGCCAAAACAATTTTGCTAAATAAATAATAATGAGTTCGGGAACCCAGCGTTACGACGACCTTGTAATCCTTCTAGGCCACGCCGACGGGATTGTTAACGAGGCTACTCAGTGTCTGCGCGCCCAGAACTATGGGGTGGCCACTCTCTCAAGCTGGTCGGTGACTCAAGAGTTTATCCGCGCCAATTCTAAGAGTTTTATGATAGTGATTATGGAGCTTCACTTGCCAGATGCTAGCGTGCTAGACGTTTGCAACATTCTGGGTGCAGGCCAACTCGGCCGCCGAATTCCGGTGGTCATTTGGACAAATGGTGCTCGCGACGAGGAGCGCATCGCAGGTTTTGAGGCTGGAGCAGAAGACTTTATTCTCAAGACGTGGAGTGTTCGAGAATTTTATCTCCGAGTTAGTCGAGTCGCCAATAATTGGAAAAGTAAGGACACCAGACTTGATGAAATCCGATTTGGGGACTTGGTCTTGGATTTGCAAAGACGCCGTGTTCAAATCAATGGCCGTGATTTGAAGATCACCGGCACGGAATTTCGGCTTTTCGCCGAGCTCGCAGAGAACTCGGGGTCGGTTTGCTCTCGGGAGATGTTGTTAAGAAAGATCTGGCCCGGTGAGCCGAACGCCGGTTCACGCTCCTTGGATGCTCACATATGCAGGCTCAAATTCAAACTTGCAGATTTCGGGCGAAACATTGAAACAATTCATGGGAAAGGGTATGCTTTGCGGAACTTAGAACGCGAGGCCTCATTAGGCAGGGTCCATTCACCCACGCACTCGGGAAACACGTAATAGGCATCGACACTCCAGCCGGATGAACGCAGCGTTTCGTGGCCTGCATCGAATGATTTCTCGGCAGAACAAAACGCTTTTTAAGGTGTGGGATTTTCAGGCTGCCTGGGAAACGGGAGGCAGCTATCATTAAGCGAGGTGCGAGATTTTAATCGTTCCGCCCTCGGACTTTCACCCGGGCCGTAAGGAACTTAAAATGGAGAAGCCAACCCGCTAACTTGCCTGGCCCTTAGGATGGTCCATACTGCGGTTACAGGTTCGTGGTCAACACCGCCGCTGAGGTTTGGCGGACTATGTTCAATCTCTCGTGAATGTGATGTCACGGCGGGGCGGGGAGGGACAACTGCATTCACGGCTTAAAAACAATTTGCAAAATCTCGCTCCTAACACTTGCCAAGTGTTGACAGCCTTGCGAGCTTGGTGTTTATCCCAAACAATGCCTTGCCTTATGTCTCATCAACCGATTCACTGGCCTCCTTTCGCATGAAGTTAAGCATATCCAAAGAGCAGCTACTAAGTGGGCTGGCCAAAGTTCAAAGCGTGGTTACCACACGCACCACCCTGCCCATTTTGTCAAACGTCCTGCTCGAAGCAGAAGACGGCCAACTCCATTTAACCACCACGGATCTTGAGGTGCACGTGCGCGGGTCTGTTGATGCCGAAGTCGATCGGGTCGGTCACACCACTCTGCCTGCCAAACGCCTGTTTACTATCGTTCGTGAATTGCCGCCGGGCATGGTTTCGCTTGAGGTCGACTCTAAAAACTACGCCACCATCAAATGCGGAACCACCATCTTCCGCATATACGGCTTGTCCCACGAAGACTTTCCTGCTTCACCGACCTTTGAAAACGCCAAAGTCTTTTCGCTTTCGCAAAAGGACCTCAGCGAAGGGCTCAGAAAAACTTCCTACTCCATTTCTACCGACGAAACGCGCTACGTCCTTAATGGGATTCTCTTTTCCTTGCGTGATCGCAAGCTGACCTTAGTAGCTACCGATGGACGGCGCTTGGCACTCACCGAAGCCGAAATGGAATTTCCGGATAGTGACGCGGTCGAGTTTATCGTCCCGGCCAAAGCCATCAACGAGTTGCAACGTCTCCTTAATGATGAAGGCGACATCCGGATTACAGTGACTCAAAGTCAAGTCGCCTTCGATCTCGGCAATACCACCCTCTGCTCCAAGCTGATTGATGGTAACTATCCGAACTTTCGCCAAGTCATCCCTGGCGAACTCAAGGAACGGATCGAACTTGACCGCGAACCGGTCCTAGCAGCGGTGCATCGTGTCTCCCTCTTGACTAGTGAAAAGTCGCGCTCCATCAAACTCACCTTTGGACACAACACCTTGCAAGTTGCCGCGAACACCCCCGAAGTTGGCGACGCCCAAGAGTCGCTCCCGATCAAATAC
>DAIRSW010000104.1:0-10007 GCA_036804205.1 Verrucomicrobiia bacterium
AATCCCAATAATCATGTGCTAAGCACGGTCGTCGCCAAAGCGGCTCATGAATTATGGAAAAAGTTTGATGCCGGAGAAGGACTGCATTTTCGTGAATGGGTGTTGCGGTTGCCTGGCTTTATTGCCGCGCTGGCCGGGGTGGTGGCCATGGCGCTTGCTGGACGAATCTTAATTGGGCCATGGGCTGGAGTGGCCGCAGCTTGGCTCTATGTGTTGCATCCGTGGTTTTTGCGGTACTCAGGTGAGCTACGTGGTTACGCCTACGCTTTGCTTTTCATCCCGCTGCTGATTTGGTTGTTCACCCTGTGCTTTCAGAATGGACGCTGGTGGCAATTTCTTGCTCTCGGTTTATGTGAGTTTCTGCTTTTGTGGGCCTACCCGGGCGCCTTGCATTTGGTGATTTTACTCAATCTAGGGTTTGTTGCTGCGGTTGGCTGGGGGCGCGCTCAGTCAAGACTAGCAATTTTGCAACGCCTCCTGGTAGGCACTGCACTTGGAGCCATGCTTTTGGTGCAGGCTTTTGGGCCGTGCCTGACCCAGCTTTGGGAGTATTTGCACACGGATCGTGCCTCGGCCGGATTGGTTGACTGGCAATGGGCACGGGAGGTTTGCAGCTTGATTTTTTTCGGGACGCCTTGGACAGCAGAGGATCTCACCAATCCCTTGTTGGTGACGGTAATGCTGCAGATCCAGGCGCAGCCTTTTTTGATGGCCTTGCTTTTGATGTGCATGGCTTCTTTAGCTGCGGTCGGAGTATGGGTGTGGTGGAGTAAAAGTCGTTTGAGTTTAGCGTTATGTATACCCCTTTTGGTCGCGGCTCCTGCGACCGCGCTCTACGCCAGCCGTTTTGAGCACTACCTTTATACCTGGGATTTGGTGTTCGCTTTGCCTGGGCTCGTGCTGTTCTGTGCGGCCGGGTTGTGGAAAGTGCGACGCTGGATCGGTCAGTGGAATACGATTGGTTCAGCAGCGGTGGTTTTTGTTGTGCTGTTACTGTTTGGATGGGGGACTCAACCTCAGCGACGAGTGCTTTTGGAGCGTTCCACAGAAGCCCAGCGCGAATCGGTGCAGGTCTACCGCCAGCGGTTGGGGCCTTTTATCGAGGAGGAGCGCCGGGTGATCAGCGTGTTGTTAAGGCAGAACGCAGTGGCTCGGAGAATCATCCATCCCAGAAGCGGGCAGTCGATTTCGGTCAGCACGGGGGGGAGTCACGATATGACTGTTCCGACCTACGACCCGGTGGCTCGGTTCGTTGAAGACTATTCGGAACTTCAGACCTTGATGAGGCGAGCCGATGACGAAGGGATCCCTCTGTTTGTGAATTTGGCCAGACCAAGCCTGGCCAGACTGCGCTACCCGGAAGTCATGGCGGCCATTGACTCGGAACGGCATTTCCAGTTGCGAGCGCAAGTGTATGGCCTAGAAGAATGGGTAACACGCTTTGTTTACGAATATCTACCCGGGTCGGTGGATGTCTATGCGGATGAAAACTGAGTCGGACATTAAAAGGGGCCAGCAGGCAGGGCCAACAGAAGCTCCGGGAGCAGGGGCTAGAACACCGCGTTGGGTTTGGCTGGATATCATGCGGGGCATCGCCAGTCTATGGATTGTTTATTACCATACCTACTCGACTTATGCGAGTCACAAACCCCGGCTCAATCCAAGCACCTGGCCGGAGCTTGTTGGGCACTATCTTGAGCAAGGCTGGTCACCATTAGCTGCTCTTTTCGGAGCAGGGCATGATATTTTTGCCATTGCCAGTATGGGCGCGGTAGGGATTTTTGTGATTATGAGCGGCTACGGCTTGACCCGGTCGGCGTTTAGTCGAGAGCGCAAAGGGCAGCTCCGCTGGGGTGCTTGGTTGGGCGACCGGTTTTGGCGTTTGTATCCCTTTTTTTGGGTGGCCCACCTCATTTTTGCCTTCGGCCCGTTTGTCTGGCAGCCGGAAGCTTTAGACTATCGATTTTGGATTAGTTTAACTGGAGTGCGCGCGTATCCGATGCATAGCATCTTCTTTTACGCCAACCCGTCTTGGTGGTTTTTCTGGTTGATCATTCAGTTGTACCTGATTTTCCCTCTCTGTTATGTGGGAATAAAGCGTTGTGGGCCGGTAGTGTTCTTTCTGGCTTCGCTAGTTTTATGTTTGATTGGCCGGTATTGGATCTTATTTATCGCCAAGGACGGGCATGGGATGATTACTGGAGGTTTTTTTATCTCACGCTTCGCTGAGTTTGCTTTTGGCATGGCCTTAGCCTTGTGGGATGTGAGGAATCCCGGTCAGCTTGGAAAAATGCTGATAGGCTTGCGACCCTTTTTCGCTGGAATTTTCATCTATGTTTGCGGCATTCTATGCTACGGCCAGGGACTTTATGCCTACATATTGGTGGACCCGGTCGCTTCAATTGGCTGCTTTTTGCTGGTAGCGAATCTTGCCTCGTGGTTAAAGGATATTCCAGGACTGAACCGATTTCTCGTTTTTGCGGGCACGGTTTCACTGGGGACATTTTTGTTGCATCAACCCTGGTCGATCACGTTGGGTCGTGCCTTGCGGGATTGGTCATTTGCGGATCATCTTGCACCTGCCATACTTTTTATGTCGCTGATGCCGTGGACCTCTTCCCTGGTGCAACGAGGCGTCGATGCGGTGGTTGAACCATTACGACGTCGCCTCCAGGGCCAAAAACATGAAGTCCATTCCTGATTTTTTAAAAGAAAGTCCGTTGGGTCAAGCAGGCCTGGTTGTGTTGTCTCGCTTGCGGGAAGCCGGGCATCAGGCCCTTCTTGCGGGCGGATGTGTCCGAGATCTTCTACTTGGAATTGTTCCAAAAGATTTGGACGTGGCGACTTCTGCAAAGCCCGAAGTGGTGCAACGGCTGTTTCCCAAGAATCGTGCGGTAGGCGCGCATTTTGGGGTAATCCTGGTTCGGGAGCAGGAGAGGGATTTTGAGGTGGCGACCTTTCGGACTGAGGGCAGTTACCAAGATGGACGTCGTCCTGAGTCGGTGCAATTTAGCACCGCCGAAGAAGATGCTCAGCGCCGCGATTTTACGATCAATGGACTTTTTTTTGATCCCTTTGGTGAGCAAATTCTGGATTTTGTTGGTGGCCAAGCAGATTTGGACGCCGGTTTGTTACGTGCTATAGGCAAGGCTTGGGAACGATTTCAGGAAGACCGGCTCCGGCTGCTGCGTTGCATTCGCTTTGCTGCACGGTTGAATTTTCGTATTGAGGAAGCCACTTGGACGGCGCTCAAGCGGGAAGCACCAGGGATCGAGGAGATAAGTGTGGAACGGATTCGTGAGGAGTTGAACGCCATACTACTGGCTCCAAGCCGGGTTCAAGGCTTTGACCTTTTGGATGACAGCAGTCTTTTGAGTTTGATTCTCCCGGAAGTCGCGGCGCTTAAGGGGTGCGAGCAGCCGCCGGAGTTTCATCCTGAAGGAGATGTGTTTGTTCATACCCGGCTGATGTTGTCACTCCTCGCCGAGGATGTTCCACTTGAAGTGGTCTGGGCGGTTTTGCTTCATGATATCGGTAAGGTTCCGACGCGTGTGGTGGATGAAACCGGTCGAGCACGCTTCAATGCGCATGAGAAGGTGGGGGCGCGCATGGCGGAAAAGGTGTTAGGCAGACTTCGCTTCTCGACGCATCAAACGCAGCGAATTGTCGAAGCGGTGGAGCAGCATATGGCTTTCAAAGATGTGCAGCAGATGCGCGCGGCGAAGCTACGAAGGTTTATGGCTCGACCGGGCTTTGATGATGAATTGGAGCTGCACCGCGTCGATTGCACATCAAGTCATGGTATGCTCGACAATCATGAGTTTCTGCTTGCGAAGCAGGAGGAGTTTGCGAATGAACCGATCATTCCGGAGCCCTTGATCACCGGGCGCGATCTCATTGAGGCTGGCTGGTCGCCTGGACCAAGGTTTAAGGAGGTCCTGGAAGCCGTGCAGACGGCGCAGCTAGAGGGCAATCTCAGCTCTCGCGAAGAAGCATTGGAGTGGGTCGCGCAGAATTATGGCCTTTGAAACTCCACGACTTGCCAGGTTTCTTCATTCGAGGTTTTGTTGGCGGTGGTGCTGATTTCCTGCGGTAAGCGGATGGTGATTTCCTTTACTCCTGTCGGTAGCGAGATAATCAACCAATCCCGCTGTCCCAGAAAGTCTTTCCATCGTTTCGGTTTAGGCTGGTCGATAGTCTTGGCCTGGATATCCAGTGGGATTCGGTCAAAGCGGTATGGAGCTTGAATGAGTAAGGCATGCGCTCGTGGGGTAGGCACGATGGTGAGCGGCAGGGGCTCCACGCTAGCAGAAACACTAAAGCCTTTGGATGCGGCAGGGCCATCGATAGTTCGGGCTTGTTCTTGCACCGCCTGAACTGGTTGTTCCCATGCCGAGGGGTAGTGCATAATTCCAATCACTTTTCCCGGACGATTGGTGAAAAGTAGGGAGGAATAGGGCTGTGGTGGTTCGTCCATGGCAACGGCACGAGTCCGGCTGTTGTGGTCGATATCGAGAAGCACGACCTGACCTTCTTGAAAAGATTGGTTATCCGGTTGTTGCTCAAGCATACGAGATTGATCACTCAGGTGCACGGCTGTCTGCAGAGCATCGGTATTGCTCCAAAGTTTCGTTGGTGGTGGGAAAAGTTTGTCGAAAGCTTTCGCTTGTTCGCGCCAGCGCTCCAAGCCCTCGAACTGATGGGCATGACCACTTTGCCACATGCCTGGCACGAGGAGGACGGCGAGGACCAATGAGAGTAGAGTTGCGTATGGTCGTGTGTTTGAATTGCAAACGAGAAGCATGGTCGAGAATCCCAGACCAACCGCGACTGTTGCATTCAGAAACCCCGTGGTGCGAATGGGCGGCGTTTCCATAAATAAGCAGGCGGCGAGGAAAAAAGTTGCCGCAAAACATAGGAGCGCGACACACTGCCTGGTGGACTGTTGGGGTTTCGAGCCGGAGGTAAGTAACCAAGCGATCACCACCAGGAGCAGCGGCAGCAAGATAGTCCAGAGCGCGGGAAGGTCAGGTCTACTGTAGGGAAGAATGAAATGAAAAGTGGCTTTGATAGCCCAAAGGCTCCCAAATTCTTCGCCATAATCGTCCTCATAGGCTGTGGCCACCTCCCAAAGTTGCCGGATGATTGGCAGGTACAATAGGATAGTGAGGAGGCCGGACACCAAAAGCGTGCGGATCAAAATGGTGCTGGGGCGACTAAGGTATGTGAGGATCAGGAGCGGACCCACAAAAATCAGGTAGTAGGGGATGGTGTAAATCCCCAAGCCGGTGGACAGAGCGAGGAGAATGGCGGCTCGTTTCTCTTGACGGCTGCCGCTTGGACTTGCGAAGTAGTCATGCATGCTCAGTGCGAGGAGCACAGTTAACAGTGCCAGGAGCCCGTAACCACGGGCCTCGAGGGTGAGTTCCATGGCTTGATGACTGTTCGCGATCAGGGCAAAAGCGACCGCACCGGCCAGAGGAGCTTTCCGAAGGGTGAACCAGGTGAGGATTAAAAGGAGTGCTCCATAAACGCTAACGAAAGCCCAGAGCCGAGTCTGCCAGGGGACATAGGATGAGGTGCCCGGAGTGACCGAGTTGAGGAGATTGAAAAAAGGATGATTATTAGCCCGGTGATATTGGCTCGCGGCATGAAGGGGGCCGTGCGAGCTGTAGCGCTCGACGGAGCTAATCTCGTCGGTTCGCAGGGAGGAACTTAGCATTCCTGCACTCACCTCAAAGAGCTTTGGCAAGCTGGCCACAACAATCAGAACCGCCAGAAGCGCGTGGAGGATGCCGATGGTTTTACGGAAACGATCATGCCCAGCCACAACAGTCTGATGAAATCGACCAGCCACGGAAAAGAGATATTGTGCGTAGTGCCGGCTCTCCAAGGTGAATCGCCACAACCCATAGATCGTTCCTAGCACAATCAAGATTCGCGCCGGCCAGCGTGTGGCGTTAGGAAGTTGCTCAAAAAACAGCAACAAAAAACCCACAGTGAGCAGTGCCGGGATGGAGCTTTGCAGAAAACGCATGAACATGGTCAACCAAGATGAAGCATGAATTTCCAAAAGAAAAAGTGCTTCTTGCAGGATACTCTCAGCTGAAGGATGATTTGCCCATTAGATGAGTCGTCCTCGCCGCAAACCATCAACGCTCCCAATAGCCAAGCCGAAGCGTCGGTTGCATAGTCGAACCACAGTCTGGGACACCGAAATTGCTGAGATCGTTGCTGAGAAATCGCGAAGGCTGCTCGTCCCCACTCGCTGGCTAAAATTCGTGGCCGCGTTTTTGATGTTGCCAATGGTTTGGGCCAGCAGCAGTACTTTTTTCCAAGTTTTTGGTCAGGCCTATCTTACCGCGGATTTTTGGCGGAGCTTGCCTTTTGCGTTTTTTGCGGTCGGTGCAGTGCTCTGGCTGGTTATGTTTTTGGTCAACCAGAAGCCCGTTTTTATATACGTGCTGGGCCATGAATTGACCCACGCTCTATTCGTGTGGCTGATGGGTGGCAAGGTTTCGCGGATTGAAATCAGTGATGAAGGCGGGTGGGTGGAAACGGATCGGAGCAATTTTGTCATTGCCTTGGCTCCTTATTTTTTGCCGATCTACAGCTTACTGGTCGTGGGACTTTACGCCGTCGTGGACAAGGTTTGGGCACCACCGGATATTCAGCTGTGGCTTTTCGCCGGACTCGGATTTACCTGGTCGTTTCATCTGACCTTTACTTTGTGGATGCTACCGAACGATCAGAGTGATATCCAAGAGCACGGAGCATTTTTTTCGCTGGTGATCATATATTTAATGAACCTCCTGGTGCTCAGCGGGGTGTTGGTTTTGGCCACACCCGGAGTTACATTTGCAGAGTTAGGTCAATACTGGATCCAGCAGATGGCAGAGACGGCGGACGCAATTCTCACGCTTGCCGCAAGAGTTATTCCTGTTTAGGATTCGCATCCCATGGCAAAAGAAGCAAAAAACGCAATCAGTCCTCGCCGTAGTGAAGACTTTCCTGAGTGGTATCAAAACGTCGTTCGCGCCGCCGACCTTGCTGAAAACAGCGAGGTTCGGGGTTGCATGGTGATCAAGCCTTGGGGATATGGCATTTGGGAATTAATGCAGGGCGCTTTGGACGGCATGTTTAAGGCGACCGGTCATAAGAACGCCTATTTCCCACTTTTTATCCCGCTGAGTTACTTGGCTAAAGAAGCCGAGCATGTGGAAGGTTTTGCTAAAGAATGCGCGGTGGTAACCCACCACCGATTGGAAGTGGGCGAGAACGGCTTGCA
This sequence comes from Verrucomicrobiia bacterium, assembly GCA_036804205.1. Taxonomy (GTDB): domain Bacteria; phylum Verrucomicrobiota; class Verrucomicrobiia; order Chthoniobacterales; family CALDSX01; genus DAIRSW01. Next base: position 7,289 of record DAIRSW010000104.1, read on the forward strand.
GCCAGCAGGCCCTTTGAGCGAGCCTTTGGTAGTGCGCCCTACCAGCGAGACCATCATCGGAGCGGCGTATGCCCGCTGGGTGCAATCCTACCGGGATCTTCCCATTTTACTGAATCAATGGGCCAACGTGGTGCGCTGGGAAATGCGTCCGAGACTTTTTTTACGCACCGCAGAGTTTTTGTGGCAGGAAGGCCACACCGCTCATGAGACGGAAGAGGAAGCGCGCGAGGAGACTCGAAAGATGCTTGAGGTGTATAGAGACTTTGCTCGCGATTGGCTGGCCATACCGGTGTATGCTGGCGAAAAAAGCGCAGGCGAACGCTTTCCTGGCGCGGTTCAGACTTTGTGCATTGAAGCCATGGTGCAGGACCGGAAAGCGATTCAAGCGGGCACCTCCCACTTTCTGGGGCAGAACTTCGCCAAAGCATCTGGGATCAAGTTCGCCGCACGAGATGGAACCGAGCAGTTTGCTTGGACTACAAGTTGGGGGGTGAGCACGCGTTTGGTTGGCACGGTCATCATGGCTCATGGTGACGACGATGGCTTGGTTCTACCACCAAGAATTGCTCCCTCGCAAGTGGTCATCTTGCCGGTCACTCCAAAAGATGACAGCCGAGCTGTGGTTTTGGAAGCAACTCAGAAGCTTCAGCGGGCCATCTCGGAAACGGAAGCTTGGAAAAGTCCGGTCCGCGTCGAGGTCGACCAAAGAGACTTGGGCGGCGGCGTGAAGCGGTGGGACTGGATCAAAAAAGGTGTGCCATTGCTAGTCGAGCTTGGCCCGAAGGATCTGGAGAAGGATAGCGTGATGGTTTTTCGTCGGGACACTGGAGAGAAATCAAGTATGCAGAAGGCGGAGTTTTTAGCGAAGCTTCCCGGCTTGCTGGCAGACGTTCAGGACAATTTGCTCACTCGTGCCACGGGCTTGCGCGATCAATACACCGTGCCGTTGGAGACCAAAGAAGACTTTGTGAGCTTCTTCACAGCCGAGAACAAGGACAAACCCGAGCCGCACGGGGGTTTTGCGTCTGCGCACTGGGATGGGACGGAAGCGACCGAGGAGTGGGTGAGAGAAAATCTGAAGGTAACCATTCGCTGCTTGCCCTTCGACGCAGCCGATGAAAGTGGGCGCTGCGTCATTTCTGGTCAACCGAGTGCTCGACGAGTTCTTTGGGCCAAATCTTATTGATCGGTCGTGCGGACCGGGACCAATAATAAGTAAAAAGCGAAACCTACACTTGAAAGTTTTTGTTAAAGGACAATATTTGGCACTTGTTCAGTCGTTAGGGGCAATCATAAAACACTGGGCCGGCGGAGATTATCGGATGCAGTCCGCCTGCATCCAGGGATGTTATTTGTTTTTATCCCGATTATAATTTATTTATTCTATATTGCTCGGCTTCCGAGATAAAATTATGCCGTCAGCACCTAAAATATCCTCGCCAGAAGTCTTAGTTGGAGATCACCGACCTCAAGGAGGACTGATCATTAAACTGCTTTGGTTTGCATCCTTCGCCGGGTTTTTGTTCCTTGCATACCTACCGGTCGGCACAGATGCTCAGCTTTACCTTGGGGTTTCTGCGGGCGCTCTCGTTCTTTTGCTTCGGTATGCCACAGGTAATCCAACTCTGAGAATGTTCTTTCTCTTTACCGCAGCCTACCTTTCGTTGCGATACATATTCTGGCGCACCTTCAATACTTTGGAGTATTATGATCCGATTAGCTACGCGTGCGCGATCATCCTTTACGTGGCGGAACTCTACGGAATCGCGATTTACCTGCTAGGTATCTTTGTTAATATCAGCCCGATTTACCGGCCAATTCTTCCGTTGCCGGAGGACGAATCCGTTCTGCCCACTGTCGACGTCTTCATCCCAAGCTACAACGAAGATATCAATCTGCTGAAAATCACGGTAAGCGCTGCGCTTCAAATGAAGTATCCAGAGGGTAAGCATAAGGTGTATCTCCTGGACGACGGAGGTACAGATGCGAAGGTTAATCAGGACAATGAAACTGGTGCCGAGGAGGCCAAAGAGCGCAGGGCAAAGTTGCAAGCACTTTGCGCAGAACTAGGAGCCCAGTACCGGACGCGAGCTAAGAACGAGCACGCCAAAGCGGGCAACATTAATACCGCATTTCATCAGACCAATGGGGAACTCATTGTGATCTTTGATGCAGATCACGTTCCGACCCAAGATTTTCTGCAAAACACGGTCGGTTGGTTTCTTCGTGACCCCAAGCTTTTCCTGGTACAAACGCCCCATTTTTTCACTAATCCGGATCCAGTGGAGAAAAATCTTGAGACCTTTGACAAAATGCCGAGTGAACAAGAAATGTTCTACACCGTCGTGCAACGTGGATTGGACTTTTGGAATTCATCCTTCTTCTGCGGATCCGCTGCGGTGATGCGCAGAAAATGCTTGGAGGAAGTTGGGGGTATTGTGGGCGACACCATCACCGAAGATGCTGAGACAGCCTTGACTCTGCACGGGCGCGGCTACAACAGTGCTTACATCGGCCGGCCTATGTGTGCGGGTCTGGCCACCGAAACGCTCGGTGGCTTCATCGGACAAAGGATCCGTTGGGCTCAGGGAATGATGCAGATTTTCTTGCTCAAGAATCCCTTGTTTTATCCGGGCCTCAGCTTTTCTCAGCGTCTTTGTTATCTTAATAGCTGCGGGTTTTGGTTGTTTCCGTTTGCCAGAATCATCTTCACGTTGGC
>DAIRSW010000105.1:0-9932 GCA_036804205.1 Verrucomicrobiia bacterium
ACCCGCACACCTTGTGCCGAGTTTGTGGTCTGTGACCGGATCGAGAGTAAGCTAGTGTAGTCCGTCTTACAGATTGCATATTATAAAAGTTCTGCTATTTTTTGTGCATGAGAGTAGCCCCGACCATCAAACTGAGTCTGAAAGAGCGGAAGAAGCTGGAGGTCATCAAACGGGGACGTTCCTCCTCGGTTCGTGCCAAAGAGCGCTCCGCCATAATCCTTCTTGCCGCCGACGGTCTCCAGAACAGGGAGATTGCCACTCTTCTGGGCGAAGATGTTATGAAGGTGGGGCGATGGAGGTGCCGCTATGCCCAGAACGGGCTTCCAGGCATTCTCAAAGACAAGTCTCGTCCAGGACGCATCCCGCCGATTGCTGCATCGATCCGCTCTCGCATAGTAAAGATGACCATTCAAGACACTCCTGCGGGAAGCACCCATTGGAGCCGGACTTCCATGTCGAAAGCGGCGGGAGTCAGTGCATCCACCGTGGGACGCATCTGGGCAGCGCATGGTTTGAAGCCTCATCGGGTGACCAGTTTTAAACTTTCCAACGATAAGCATTTTCAGGAAAAGCTCGAAGACATTGTCGGCCTTTATCTCAACCCGCCTGAGCACGCGTTGGTATTCTCCTGCGATGAGAAAAGTCAGATCCAAGCTTTGGACAGAACTCAGCCAGGGCTTCCTCTCAAGAAGGGCCGCTGCCAGACTATGACTCATGATTACAAGCGAAATGGCACGACCTCTTTGTTTGCGGCGATGAACACGCTCAGTGGAAAAATCATCGGCACCTGTATGAAGAAGCATCGTCACCAGGAATGGATTCGCTTTCTCAACCTGATTCGAAACAACGTTCCCGAAGGAAAGGACATCCATATTATTTGTGATAACTACGCCACTCATAAACATGAAAAGGTTAAAGCTTGGTTCAAACGGAATCCTCGATTTCACGTCCACTTCACCCCGACAAGTGCTTCCTGGCTCAACATGGTTGAACGCTTCTTCCGTGATCTCACAGTGAACAGCCTCCGGCGAGGGGTCTTTCAAAGCGTGGGCGATGTCACTAATGCTATCGAGCAGCACATCAACACCCACAACGATGATCCTAAACCATTCATCTGGACTGCTAAGGCGTCGGATATTCTGGAAAAAGTGAAGCGAGGACGCCAAAGTCTTCATAATATGCAATCTGCTTGACGGACTACACTAGTTCCTGACTATTCGAGTAATCCGAACTGAGTTTGTTTATCGCACTCTTCCATCAAGTGCGTTGCGCTTTGGCGTGCTCTGGGTAAGAGTCATCATCCATGCCTCGCCAAGATTCTTCGTCGCCCATTCAGCCGCCCAACACGGGCAATGGTCCCCACGAGCAAGCTGGCAAAAAGCGGCCGCCGGTTTTACCGTTAATTTTCCTGACGGTGGTGGTCGATCTGATCGGCTTTGGAATTGTGATTCCGGTTTTGCCTTTGATCGCTGACACTACCGGCGCCCTTGCTTGGCAGATCGGACTGCTGATGGGGATCTACAGCGGCATGCAGTTTTTGCTAGCACCGGTCTTTGGTCAGCTTTCTGATCGTTTTGGGCGGCGGCCCATTTTGATTTTCAGCATGCTGGGGCTGGGCATTGGGTATGTATTCTTGGCATTTGCTCCGTCGATTGAGTGGATGCTGTTCGCCCGGGTTTGGCAGGGAATCTGTGGAGCAAATCTCGGAGCAGCGCAGGCGGCTGTGGCGGATGTGACGACTCCAGAGGACAGGGCCAAAGGAATGGGCCTCATCGGAGCCGCGTTTGGTATCGGTTTTGTTTTGGGGCCGTTGATTGGCGGATTGGCCAGCTTGCTGAGCGCTGCGGCACCGTTTTTGGTGGCGGCGCTTTTGTCATTTGCTAACGCGTTTTTGGTTTGGCGCTTGTTGCCGGAGACACGACCGCGCTCGTTCGCACCCGCAGAAAGGCTGATGTGGCCGTGGCAACGCTGGGCGAGTTTGCGTGATCAAACCGCGTTCCGGTCGTTGGTAGTGACCTCGCTTGTGGTCACCACCGGGTTTAGCATGATGACTGGCATCTTCGCTCTTTATACGGCCGGACGATATGGGTTTGATATTTCTGCGAACGGCTTTTTGTTCGCGTGGATCGGTTTTTTAGCCATTGTGGTACAGGGCGGCATGGTGGGGCGTCTCTCGAAAAGATTTGGGGAATGGTCCTTGGCGATGGTTGGTCTGTTGCTGACAGCCGCGTCTTTGTGGGCGATGGCTTGGAGCACTAATTCGGTGATGTTTATCGTCTTCAGTTCCTTTTTGGCCCTCGGCAATAGTTTGATGACTCCTAGTCTGAGCGCTTTGGGTAGTCGCTTGAGCACTGCGGAGCAGCAAGGGGCACGGTTGGGGCTTATGCAGTCATCAGCGAGTTTGGGACGGTTGCTTGGCCCGATTCTGGGGGGAGTCCTTTTTCCATTGGGAGCGCTTGGCCTCCCGAGTGGCGGATTGGCTTTGGCTTGCGCTGGAGTTATCGTTTTGTCGGCATTTGTTTTTTTGAAAAAATCCCGCTTACCATTGGCGTGATGAGGACCGCTTGAAAATGCTCTGAGCGTGCCAATTTGAAGTTTTTGTGACAGCAGAAAACTTTTTTGCCTGTTCACTTGCCAATAGGCTCGCCTTGGCCTAAGCCATTGCCATGTCTCGTGGCTTCGCAATCGGAGTGTTTGTCTTAACTGGGCTTTTCTTTGCTGTTTTCTTCATCTGGCCGGTGACGTTGACGGTTGGGAAGGCGTTTGTCGATACGGATGGGAACTTTACTCTGGCTTTTGTCGGAGAGGTTTTTCAAAACCCTTTGTACGTGGAAGGCCTAGTGAACGCCCTGAATATGGGCATTTGGAGCACGTTACTTACCTTCGTGATCGCCCTGCCGTTGGCATATATCTCGGATCGGTATCAATTCTTTGGCAAAGGAATTTTCAGCAGCCTCATTTTGGTTCCAATGATTCTCCCGCCGTTTGTTGGCGCGATCGGGGTGAAACAAATGCTGGGCCAAAGTGGCTCGGTCAACGCCTTGCTGACGGATCTCGGGTTGATGGATCCTGACATGCCCATTGATTGGTTGGGGGAAGGTCGTTTTTGGGGCGTGGTGGTCTTGAATGCGCTGCATCTTTATCCAATTCTGTATCTTAACGTGCTGGCTTCTTTGGCCAATATTGATCCGGCCATGGAAGAAGCTGCGACCAACCTTGGCTCGTCAGGTTTGCGGAAATTTTTTCGGGTCACCTTGCCGCTCATGATGCCGGGTGTCTTTGCCGGGGGTGTGATTGTTTTTATCTGGTCCTTTACTGAGCTTGGCGTGCCGCTGATGTTTGACTACAATCGAGTCACCAGTGTCCAGATTTTTAATGGCATCAAAGACATCTCCGGAAATCCCCTACCCTACGCACTAGTGGTGGTGTTGCTGATGTCGACCGCTTTGCTGTATTTGGCGAGTAAACTGACCTTGGGTCGCTCCACCTATACTATGATGGCAAAGGCGACGCACTCGGGAGGTCCCAAGAAACTCAGTTTTTGGGGCTCACTCTTTTGCGCGACCGTTTTCTTTAGCGTCACGTTCGTGGCGGTGCTGCCTCACATCGGCGTGATCCTAACCAGTATCTCGAACGATTGGTATGAAAGCGTGCTGCCGACTAGCTTTACGATGGACCACTATTCAGCGGCGCTTGGGCATAACCTTACCGTGCCGAGCATCGCGAACAGCCTGAAATACGCGGCCTTTGCGACCTTGATCGATATTTTTCTTGGTGTGGCCATCGCTTATGTGGTGGTGCGCACGAAGCTGCCGGGTCGGCAACTTTTGGATGCCTTAGCCATGCTGCCGTTAGCGGTTCCTGGTCTGGTTTTGGCTTTTGGCTATCTGGCCATGTCTCAGGAAGGGCAACTTTTTGCAGAGTGGAACCCGGCTAAGGATCCAACGATGCTGCTGATTTTAGCTTACTCAGTGCGTCGACTTCCCTATGTGGTACGTTCGGCAGCGGCGGGATATCAGCAGACCAGTCCGGCACTTGAAGAAGCGGCTCAAAATCTTGGTGCGTCGCCTCTGAAAGCCTTGCGACGGATTACCATGCCTTTGATTGCTGCGAATCTTATTGCCGGGGGCTTGCTGGCGTTCTCTTTTGCTATGCTGGAGGTTTCTGACTCGCTCATCCTGGCTCAGAAACAGGTGCACTTCCCGATTACCAAAGCGATTTTTGAGTTGTTCCAGCTTTTGGGTGACGGACGATTCATCGCTTCGGCTCTAGGGGTATGGGCGATGGCCTTTTTAGCCATCACCATTTTGGCAGCGAACAGTTTTCTTGGGAAGCGCTTGGGAGCAATCTTCCGCGTTTAGTTTGTTCTAGGCTGTGGTTGCGCGAAGGTTTTTACCTTTCTTCCGCGATCACGTCCTTCCCCCACCGAAATTCGTTCCGAATTCCGGTAATCGCCCATGACCGAGTTTCGGAAAATTATTTTGCGGTCCAGCTGCCCCGATCACTACTTATCGCAAACCTTAAGAGCCTTGAGGTTTTTTGAGGCGTCTTGAAGCCCCGTTTTCCTCAAGATTATGTCTTAGCACTTGCAGGATGCGTTCCACGGCTTCGGGATGCTTAAAGGCACTATGGCCTGCTGGCACCACGAGCTCGGTGTGTGCTTCGGGCAAATGAGAACTCCAGTAGGGCACCACTCCGTCGGAGCTGTCAGCCAGTGCTCCGCGACGCCCCCGGTCTCCAATAATGGAGTGAAGCCCGACCCCAGGCGTAAAGGGTGAGGCGTCCAGAGAACGGCTCAAGGCATTATTCGGTGCAAGACCAACAATGCTGGATTGCACCCGCGGAACATTGACGTCGCCCCGAACCCAGGCGGAAAGTTCCCCCATGGTGTAGGCCTGAAACTCTAAAATTTCACGTGGTAGGTGTATCAAAAACTTAGCCAAAGTACCTAGTAAGCCGGTGGCTAAATTCGAACCTTTGTGGGGTGTCGCAATAAAGATTGCTTGTTCGACCGCAAAGTCAGGCTTCCAGAAGAGGCGATTGGCGAGTTGTGCTTTGCGGTTTGGATTGAGAGGAATCTCTTCGAAGGTGGCGTCGGAGATCTCTTCCCACACGCGGGTTCCCACGTTGGCGACCAAACTGCGAGTAAGAATCCCCCCCATGCTATGACCGATAATCACCATCCGGTTCGAGGCAATGTGAGAGCGAGACGGATCAACTTCATTTCTTAGCTCATCCAAGCTTTCACGGAGAATTTCAGCGGAGTCTAGAATCGATAGTCCGGTAGGATAATAGAAAGCCCAGAGTTGATAGTGGGGTTGAAGCTCAAGGTCGGTGGAAATTGCAGCGGCGATGTTCCTCCAAATCAAAGGGGAAGACTGCAGTCCATGGATCATCAGCACTGGGATTCGATCGGGATCGTAAGGTTCCATGAGGTAAATACCTGCTCGCTCCAGCCGTGAAGCCACGGAAACAAAACCGAGGATACCAATCCAATGCTCCCGGGCGCGGCCAACGCTCATGGCTACGGGCAAACTTCCGTCAAAATCGAGAAGGACCGCTCCTCGCGCGACCGGCCAATCGGGACGAATCCTTGTGTCGATGAGGCGCAAGGTCGGTCGAGGTTCTTCAAAAGTGATAAGGAAAGTCGTGCTAACTTTAGGGCCGGACTTAGGATAGTTGGCGAGGGGGGCAACCTGCGGGGTGCCGATGATTGCGGCACCTAGACCGGCCCGGGTTTGCCGCGGTTTCATGCCGTGTAGGCTTCGTAATGGGGCTGGGATGAGAGCGGTGAAGGTTTCAGGAGCAAAGTGTCCGGGCTGTTCGGTTTCCCATCGCACATCAAGCATTCCGTTGCGAGAGAGGGCAATGCCGTCCTGTTGGATAAAGCTTGTTAAGGCAAAGCGGTATTGTTCCAACAAGGTCTGGGTGGTGGGGTTATGCGTCCATTGCTGGGGAGGGATGGACGAGGCATGGAGCGCTTGCCATGCATCCCGGGCTTCGTCCAAAGCCATTTGAGGATGACCGATCTTCGGTGGTGTGACTGATGTGAAGGCCGGCTGATAATGACTCGATCGGATTTGAACAGTGGGAGCACAAGAGCTTAGTCCGGTTGCTACAATGAGCAGGACACAAGTGAGTTTGCCGAAAAAGAAGCGGTGGTGTGGCACAGGAATCAGGATAGATGATTTTGCCTAACTTAGTCGCTAACTTGGCGGGGGGCAAGTTTTGGCGGTAAAACCGGGCGAGGATCCGTTTCGGAATCTCATCGAGAACTGGTTTGAGCCGCTGGCTCCCCAGCCTGGCGGTCCTGGGAAGGCTCCGCCTTGAAAGCCGGGACTCGAACGGGCGGGGCTCTTCGATCGATTGCAGCTTGGCTTGAGGGGTCTTTCGCATTAGCATCGAAGAATTGGCGACAGCCGTTTCTTTGAGGTATATTTGTTAAAAGGAATACGGACTCCTTTCCATCTTGCCATCATGAACCCTGATTCTCCAAGTCCCGACGATGCATCCTTGCCCCGATGGGAAAGCCCGCCCGCGCAAGTGCCGCCAGCGCCGATCCGTCATGACCCGTTGTTAGGTCAATTTGAGCAGTCTAAGCTGCCTTTTAGTTCTGATGCTCCTATTGAGGATACCTTGGTTGAAGCCATGGCGCGGCTGCAGCCACAAGATGTCATGCAGAGTGTGCTCAGAGAGGCGCGTGAGACCATCTTGGATCAGAAAGAGTTGATTGATCAAGCCCGCTCGGCCATTGAACAACTTGAGGAGGCCGTGGAAAAAGTGACGTCGCCGGCGAATCGGCTTGGTATTTTTTTGTCGCGGCCGCAGCCAGAGACGGCCCATGTTTTCGTGGGTGGCTCTGAATATTATTGCCGGATTGACCCGCGGCTCCCCAAAGAAAAGCTTCGCCGGGGAACACGTGTCATGCTTAACGAGGCTTACGCCATTGTGGATATCCTGGGATTCGATACCCGCGGACCGGTGATGAAGGTGACCGAAGTTTTGGAAGATGGACGGCTTCGTATTGGAGGCGAAGCAGGAACACAGTCGATGATCCTTGAACGTAGTGATGTCTTGTTGCAAGCACCTTTCAAAGCTGGTGACGAAGTGCGAGTGGATCCCCAATATCATGTGGCGCTGGAGGTGTTGCCTGACCGGAAAAGTCGTGATCACTATTTGGATGTAGTGCCCGAGTTGCCTTGGGAAAAGATTGGGGGGCAGGAAGAAGCTTTGGTTGCTATTCGTGATGCCATTGAGCTGCCGCTGTTGCATCCAGAGCTTTTTGCGCGTTTCACCCACGCGACACCGAAGGGCTTTCTTTTGCATGGCCCGCCCGGTTGCGGCAAAACTTTAATCGGCAAGGCCACGGCCTACAACTTGACCTCCAAGCTTGCGGAGGCATCCGGCCAAGATCGGCGTGAGTATTTTATGCACATCAAAGGCCCTGAGATTTTGAACATGTGGGTCGGCGAATCCGAGAGGATGGTGCGTGAAATTTTTGAAACGGCACGAGCCAAACGCTCTGAAGGGTATTTACCTTTTCTCTTTATCGATGAAGCAGAAAGCATTTTGGGAACCCGACGGTCCAGCCGGCATCATAGCGTCCTGTCGACATTGGTGCCCATGTTTTGCACTGAGATGGATGGGATCGCTTCCTTGCATGACGTGGTGATTATTCTGGCCTCGAATCGTGCCGATCTCATTGATCCGGCTATTCTTCGTCCGGGACGGATTGACCGTAAAATTAAGGTGAAACGTCCGGACAAAAAAGCTGCTGAGGAGATTTACGGTATTTATCTTTCGCCAGAGTTGCCTTTTGATGCAGACCTCCTGGTCGAGGCAGGCTCAGCCGCCACGGCGCGGACTCAAATCGTGGAGCGTTTGGTTGAGAGTCAGTTTGCTAAGTCGGAGCACAATAAATTTTTGGAGGTAACTTTACGCAGTGGGCGTCGCGACGTGTTGTATCGCGGAGATTTGGCCAGTGGAGCATTGATGGCTTCGGTAGTGGAGCGGGCTAAGGAACGCGCCATCAAACGGGCCATCGCGACCCCCGAGCACGAAGGCCTGCGTTGGGAAGATTTTGAGGCGGCTCTGGACGCGGAGTATTCTGAGAGTGGCATTTTTCCGCCTCTTGATCTAACCGAGGATTGGTTGAAGCTTATTGACTACGAAGTTGACCAGGTGGTGAGCTTGCGCGCTTTGCGGGAGAGCAAGGACACGCCGCGTCCTCATCGGGGCATGTATTAACAGAAGGATCGCATGGCCCTGGTCTTTGGGATAGAAACCGAATATGGCATCACCTTAGAGCCGTGTGACATGGTTGATGTGGTGGCCGAGTCGATAGCATTGGTTCGCTGCTACACCCAGCACGGGTCGCACATGAAGTGGACTTACGAGTTGGAAGATCCGCACCGGGACGCTCGCGGCTTTCGTGTGGATCATCTGCGACAAGATATTGATGAGGCGGTTTATTACAAAGCGGATCAGGATCGCGACCTAAGTTATGCCGAGATTAAGAGTGATCTCGTGCTCAGTAATGGTGCACGCTTTTATAATGACCACGCTCATCCTGAGTATTCCACACCTGAATGTACGACAGTCTTCGAAGTGGTGGCTCAGGATAAAGCCGGTGAGCGCATTGTGGCCGAGGCCACTCTGCGGCGGCAGAAACAAATCCCGGATGAGACCCGGCTTTTGTTATACAAGAACAACACCGACTTTCATGGACACAGTTATGGGTGTCATGACAACTATCTGATCAACCGAGATTTGCCGTGGCAAGAGTTGGTTGATGCGGTTTTGCCTTTTTTTGTGACTCGCCAGATCTTTGCTGGTGCCGGCAAGGTCGCCCGCGAACAGGAATCTGGTTTGATTTCCACCGGAGAGTTTCAGCTCTCTCAAAGGGCAGATTTTATGGAGGTGCTGCTTAGTGTCGACACCATGAATCGACGGCCCATTATCAATACCAGGGATGAGCCGCATGCGGACCCTCGGCAGTATCGACGATTTCACATGATTGTGGGCGACGCCAACATGAGCGAGTGGGCCACGGCGTTAAAAATGGGCACCACGGCTCTGGTTCTGGAACTTGCTGAGCAGGGGAAAACCCCCAAGCTTGCTTTGGACGACCCGATCGAGTCGATTCGCCACCTTAGCCTCCGTCCATTTGGCGAATGGCTGTGTCCCCTGCAGGATGGACGTCGTCTTTCGGCGCTCGATATTCAAGAGCTCTATTGGCAGGCGGCAGCAGATTCCGACTCGGCTCGTCCGGATCGCGATTGGATTTTGCAAGCTTGGCACGACATTCTCGTGGACCTGCGCAAAGACCGTTTGGCCTGCCGCGATCGACTGGATTGGGCGGCAAAGTATTATCTTCTGCAAACCTTTGTGGAAGCGCAAAACCTTGAGTGGAACGATCCCTGGCTGATCGCCCTGGATTTGGCGTATCACAATGTGGATTGGGAAGAAGGCCTTTATTACGAATTGGTGCGGCAAGGCCAGATGCTGCATATGGTTGAGGAGGATGATATTAAGGCAGCGGTGTTTCATCCGCCGAAAACGACCAGGGCCTACTTTCGGGGCCGAGCGGTCGCCCGTTTCCCGGATCACATTAAGTCATTGGGGTGGGATGAGGTGGTGTTTCGCACAGGTGCGAAAGATTTGAGAGTAAAATTTTCCCACCCGGCAGGGCACCCTGACGTGCTGGAGGCCAATCGGCTAATCGACCGGGTGGAGAGAGTCGAGGAACTCGCCGTGCTAGCAAAAGTTTAAGACTGGTCTGTTCGCGCCCAAAGGACAGTGAGCTCGTAGCGGAAAATCGAAGATTTTTCGGTGGGAAGTGGATGATCATGGGGCGGTTGCGGGCGTCCGGGCTTGAGACGTCCACCTTGGACCGAAATTCGTTCCGAATTCCGTTACGCGCCCAACGCCCG
>DAIRSW010000106.1:0-9865 GCA_036804205.1 Verrucomicrobiia bacterium
GCGAAGGCAATTTCTGCCTCACGCGCTAATTTTGCTTCGGGCAGATTGGTCATGCCGATCACGTCGAAGCCCTGGCGATGATAAAATAAAGACTCCGCCCTAGTCGAAAATGCGGGTCCATCGATATTGACATATGTTCCCCCTTCGTGAACCACACATCCTAGCTGGTGCGCCGCTTGCGCCAAAATCTGACTTAAGGCGGGCGCGGTTGGCTGACCAAAGCCGACATGCGCCACAATTCCTTCCCCGAAGAATGTGTGGTGCCGACTGGTGCGATCAAAAAATTGGTCGGGCACCAAGATGTCGCGCGGAGCATAGGCTTCCTGTAGAGAGCCTACCGCCCCAACGCTGATGAGAAATTCTACGCCAAGGCTTTTCAAGGCCCAGATGTTGGCGTGGTGGTTGATCTCGGTGGGCAGGATGCGATGACCCTTGCCGTGGCGCGGCAGAAAGTAGACTGGTCGATCTTGAAAAGTGGTTTGAATGATTGGATCAGATGGTGGGCCAAAGGGCGTGTCTACAGAGATTTCGCCTTGGATGTCGAGCTGTTCGATTTGATAAAGGCCTGAGCCGCCGATGATGCCGATTGCAGTGGGTTTCATGGCCGCTATCTAAACACCAGCCGGCTGGGAACGCCACCGAAGAATGGAGTCAGGCCTGAGAAGAACTGGAAGTAAACCGGAGTGTGGTGTAATTTGGTAAATAGAACTCATGAAGACCTACGCTGGGCCAACCCGAAAAATATTACGACGCGGTTTCGGGTTGCGTCGTGTCTTGATTCTGCTCATCGTCATCTCTCTGGCCACTTTAGGAGTTCTGGTTTCTCGCGGTTTAGGAAATGCTGGAAAGGATTTTATCCGAAACGAATTCCGTCAGCGCGGCATGGAGCTGGATTTTCGTAAAGTGACTTTAGATCCCCTTCGCGGACTGGTGGCGCATGACGTCGCTATTTATGAAGGGCCCCAGCGGGTGCAGCAGGTGGCCTTTGTGAATCGGATCGCTTTGGACATCAACATTGAGGCGGCGCTCCGAGGTAGACCTTTTTTGGAAAGCGTGGATTTACGCGACGCCACGATACGACTGCCGGTTTTAGGGTCGTCAGGCGAAGAGGCCCAAGATATCGTCATGCATGGGTTGAATGCCGAATTTCGGATCAGTCCAACTCAATTGCGGTTGAGTCAGGCCACCTGGAATCTGCTTGGGGTGGACATCTCCTTGCGTGGCACCCTCGTCCATCACGAAACCTTGTTGCGCGATGGAGAGTTGGATGAAGATGCGGAAGGGGATGGATCCTGGTATTATCAATTGGTCGAGCAGCTGCAAGCGATTCAATACCACGGACGGCCTGCGCGATTAAGCATCGAGTTTTTTGCTGATGCCCGCGCTTTGGAAAATGTGGACCTAAGGCTGCAATTTCTGGCTGAACAGATTGAGTTTCAGGACTTTCGAATCCACGACTTTCGAGTGCTCGGTCAATGGCACCACGGGCGCCTCAGGCTACGTGAGTTTTTGATTCAGGACGACGTGGGCACCTTGGCTGCGTCGGGAGAGCTCGATTTCGGCGCGGGTGACTGGCATATCGACTATCAGTCGAGTATCGATCTTCCCAGTCTGCTATCGGCAGTTAGTGAGGGAGTCTTCGATGCCGAAATGCCAAGTTCCTTTTATGAGGTGCTGATTGCCCCCGCTCCGACCCTGCAAGGGCAGTGGAGTGCTGAAAAAAATGACCTGGGCGAGATGCAGCAAACCTTGATTGGTTCTTTGTCGATCCCTCGCCTGAGCTTTCGTCACCTCAGCTTTAACGGCTTGAAGGTCGATTTTTCTTGGGACGGGCAGCAGATGTTTTTAAGAAACTTGCAAGTGCAAGAGGGCGAAGGACGGCTTCGCGCCCACGTGATGCGAAACGCGGAAGGTATTTTGCATCTTTCGATGACGAGCGACTTGGATCCTGAGTTGCTGCGTCCCTTCCTTTCGGGTCGCGGGCTTGAGGCTTTTGAAGAGTGGGAGTTTTTTGATCGCCCGGAACTTGAGATGAACCTCATGGGTTCGCTGGATGAGCCGGAAGGTATGCAGCTTGAAGGCCGGCTCCGTTTGGGTCACACCGGCTATCGAGGCGTTAATATGCGCTCCGCCAATGCGCGGGTTCGTTATGCAGACAAGGCGTTTGTTTATGATGGCTTCTGGATTGAGCGCGATGAAGGCTTTGCCAGTGGAACCATGACTTATGATTTTGGTCGGCGACGGGTGGAATTTCGTAATGTTGTCTCGACGTTGAATCCCTCAGAGACGGCGGTTTGGATTGACCGCAATTTTCCTAACGATCTGCGATCTTTCCAATTTCAAGGAGCGCCCACTCTCACTGTGGAGGGGCATGTTGAGTTTGGAGGTTTGACCGATCACGACATGGTCATTGAGGTCGACGCACCTGAGGGCATGAACTATGAGCTTTTGGGGAAATGGCTGCCGCTTGATGAAGTTCGTGGGCGCATGCATTTCACCGAAGGGCTTTTGACGTTATCAAATATCGAAGGACGTCTCTATGGAGGAAAGCTTCAAGCAGGGGTGAGAGTTGGGATGTTGGGCGACACCAGCTACGCCTGCGACATTGCTTTTCAAGAAATTGGTTTTAAGGACTTTAATCAGCTTTACTTTGATTACAACGACGCCTCAGGGAGCCTCTCGGGTGGCTTGAGTCTTCGCGGAGACTTGCGGGATATGCGTCGATTGGCGGGCCAAGGCAATATTGAAGTTCGGGACGGCAGCATTTTTGTGATCCCCTATTTTGGTCCATTGTCGGGGCTTCTCAACGAGATTATTCCAGGAATGGGTTTCAGCAATGCTTCCTTGGCTCTCTCTGACTTCACCATTCGCCAAGGGGTATTGGAGACCGACAGTTTTGAAGTGCGCGGTTCAGGCTTTACGATGATCGGTGGCGGCAAACTGGATTTTCCTGATGATCGCATCGACTTTAACGTACGCGTGAACGCACGAGGTATGTCCGGCATGATTCTCTTTCCGGTGAGCAAGCTTTTTGAATACACAGCGACAAGTGGACTATCTGACCCTCAATGGCGCCCGAAGCGATTTAGCACACGCAGTCGCGAGGATCGTGCCGCTGCAGCGGAAAACAGCAGGCCTTAGTGGCAACGGGCAGGGCGTGGGCCAGCAAACGAAAGGATTGCTCGGCTGGCCAATCGCAGGCTGAGCGCTTTTGTGATTTTATGGCATAAAATATCAAGCAACTAAGCAAGCGGAAATCCCCTTGGACCTACGGCTTGAGTATATTAGGCAATTCATCTATGACTTTTCGAGTGGAATCGAAGCTTTTGAATATCCGGCCTTACCAACAACGCGATCGAAATCGGGTTCGTGAACTTTGTGTTGCAACTGGGTATCTAGGGCAACCAGTGGACTCGATATTCGAGGATACCGAGTTGTTCGCCGACTTTCTGACGGCTTACTACACGGATTGCGAGCCTGAGTCGGCGTTCGTCGTGGAGAGCGAAGGCCTGGTGGTGGGGTATCTTTTGGGTGCTCGGCATTCTGAGAAACACAAGCGCTTCTACTTGTCGCGGGCGCCGGTTTGGTTGTTGAAGGTGCTTGGACGCTTCCTCTTCTACCGGCCCTCGACACGTCGCTATTTTTATTGGCTGTTATTTCGCGGTCGCTCCGAAACTCCAGCAGTGCCGAAAGGTTTAGCCCACTTTCACATAAATCTTTTGCCCGAAGCGAGGTGTTTGGAAACCAGTAGACAGCTTGTGGATGTGTTTCTGAAGTACTTGCATGAGGCAGGCGAGAAGGGAGTTTATGGGCAAATGGTAACGGTCGGTGGCCGTCGTACTGACCGGGTTTTTGAGCGTTTTGGGTTTCAGGTTCTCAACCGGCAAGAGGTCACCAAGTTCCGCGGTATCCACCCTGAGCCGGTGTTTTTGTGCACCGTGCAAAAAGAGTTCACTACGGGCACACGCCTTTACGCACGCTCACAAGCAGACTTGTGAAGCCAAACGTTCAGCAGTGAGAGGTCGGCGGGAGTGATCCCGCTGATACGACCGGCCTGACCCAAGGTTCGAGGCTGAGCGCTGGCAAGCTTTTGACGAGCCTCGTTTCGGAGGCCACGCACGGCTCCGTAGTTGAAATCATTGGGGATCATGGTCGATTCATTTTTTATCAATCGGATTTGCTCGAGTTGTTGGCGTTTGATGTAGCCTTCATATTTCAGATCCGTTTCAACGCCTTGCCAGATGCTGAGGGGGATGGCTTGAAGCAGCTCGGTTGGCAGCATGTCAATCTGGTTTTGTGGTTGTTTGAGCCATTGCTGGAGCTTGATGCCCTCAATGCTTTGAGTGCGGCTGGATTCCCGGGCCATCTTGCGTTGAGACTCACGGCTTTGAAAGTCGCTCCATTGCTCCTGCCCAATCATCCCGAGTGCATGCGCGAGAGGTGTCAGACGTTGATCTGCGTTGTCTTGGCGAAGAAGTAGACGATGCTCGGCGCGGCTCGTGAACATACGGTAGGGCTCAAGGGTGCCACGGGTTACCAGGTCATCGATCAGCACGCCGATATAGGCTTGATCACGACTTAGCACCACTTCGGGTTTGTTTTGACACTTTCGCGCAGCATTAATGCCGGCCATCAGGCCTTGAGCAGCGGCTTCTTCATAACCTGAGGTGCCATTGATTTGCCCTGCCAGATAGAGATTGGGCAGGCATTTGGTTTCCAGCGTCGCACTCAGCTGGGTTGGGGGACAGTAATCATATTCCACCGCATACCCAGCTCTGAGAATCTGCGCGTCTGCCAAGCCTTGAATACTTCGGATGAACGCCAGCTGCACCTCGAAAGGCAGGCTGGTCGACACCCCGTTCACGTAATACTCGTGGGTATGACGTCCTTCCGGTTCAAGAAACACTTGATGCCGTTCTTTCTCGGCGAAACGAACCACTTTGTCCTCGATCGAAGGACAGTAGCGCGGGCCGACACCTTCGATCCGTCCACAATACATGGGGGACTTATCGAGATTCGCGCGGATCACATCGTGGGTATGCTCATTGGTCCAGGTTAACCAGCACGGAAATTGTTCCACGTGGAACACATTTCCGTCGAGTCGGTTAAGAGTATGAACCTCAGAAAGTCCTTGAAAGGTTCGAAGACGATTGAGATTACTAAACCGAGGTGGAGGTAGGTCTCCATCTTGTCGCTCCATCTGGTCGAAGCGTATGCTTTTCCCATGGATGCGGCACGGTGTTCCGGTCTTGAAGCGACCGATCTCCAAGCCTAGCTCCTTGAGGGAATCACTGAGAGTACTGATGCCGTCACCCATACGCCCACCGCTCTGGTTGCGTAAGCCGACATGGAGCAATCCACGCATGAATGTCCCGGTAGTCACCACAACGGTTCTTGCCTTGTAAATCACGCCGAGAGTGGTCTCCACACCGCAAACCCCGTTTTCATTCCTGAGCAGCCTTAAGACGTTCCCTTGCTGTAGTTCTAGGTTCTGGGTGTCTTCAAGGATGGCTTTCATCCGAAACTGATAAGCCTTTTTATCGCACTGTGCCCGAGGGGCTTGCACGCTTGGCCCCTTACGCCTGTTCAATAAACGAAACTGAATGCCCGTCGCGTCGGTGTTTTCTGCCATCACGCCTCCCATGGCATCAATTTCCCTGACCATATGTCCTTTAGCGAGACCCCCTATGGCGGGGTTACAGGACATCTGAGCAATTGTGTCCAGGTTTTGAGTTAGCATCAAGGTGCGACATCCCAGTTTCGCTGCCGCGTGAGCTGCTTCGACGCCGGCGTGGCCGGCTCCGCAAACCAACACATCAAAGTGCTTAGGATATCGATAGGCTTCGCTCATACGAGACAGTATGCGTCATGAACGGTTCATTAGCAAGAAGCCGGGAAGAACTGGTAGAAGGACAGAAGCAGACTTTGGAGGTTGGTTTCGTTGCGCTATTCTTGGCTACTTCGCAACAATGTTCCACATGGAACAATCCTTAGCGCGCGAGCTTGCAAGGAGAGGCAGGTCAAATCTTTCGCGGACTTGAACGTGAGTGTTTTCGGAAATTACCATGAAGGGCATGAAGAGCATGAAGATTGATCGACAAACACCATCAGGATTCAGCCCCCGATCAACATGTGGACACACCGGTCCTTTGAAAAAGCGCAAGCAGCTCCTCATCACAGCGGGCTCATGCTTTGCACCGTTTGGCAAGAGCAGCGCTGATCAATCAGATGCAATCTGCTTCGTTCAACCCAAGGACTCGGGCCATCCAAGGCTTGTTGCGTCGCGTGAATGTTCATGCTCTACAGTGAAACACAGTTATGCAGCGGAAGCTGCTGCAAGGTGTGGCTACTGGTTTCCAGTCATACTTGCGCTTCGTATACCGCATCCATGTAGGCGCGCGTGACTTCTACCGCTATATGGCGGTTCCTCAGCGGGAAATTGCGGGGGCATTCACCATTATGTCCTGGCCGACATATAGTGGGCGCGTGCTGGCTTCATGTTTTGAGGGCTACATTCAACAAACCTTCATGTTCTTCGTGCTCTTCATGGTGATTCTACAACGCCCCATAGGGAATTGTTCCACGTGGAACACAAATGATCCCGAGTTTTCATCTGTAATCCTTGGGCTTGTCCATGACCTGCCGCTTTCTTGCGTGGCCGTTGCTCTGATCTAGCCCATCCCTTGCAGTCGTTTCGCCAGGACAGGAAAGCTCAGGGTTTGCTTTGCGCGCTCGAGACCGTGGTTAACAACCTCGGACCACGTGTCTGGGGTGCGCAGGAGTTGATCCAGCATACTCAAGGGATCTTGACTCGGTTCAAGAAGCAGAGACTCGATGGTGCTGTTTCCGCCCAGGCATGGCGTGCCGACCAAGAAACTATCACCTGCCACCTGTCCAGGCACTTGCGAGGCGTCGAGCTGGAATACCACTTTGACCCTCTCAAGTTGCTTGCGAAACTCAAAATAGGGAAGAGGACCAGGAAGAATCTCGATGTTAGGATCGTTGCTAAGTAAGTCTCGAACGGGTTTCGGAAGGCGACGCGCAATCACCCGCAGGATTTCCCCGTTCTGACGGCAGACCTCTCGTGCCGAAAGGATGGCAGCAAGGTGGCGACGGTTGGTTACTTCAAACTCGGTGGTGCCAATGAGAACCCCAGAGTGTGATGTCCAGGGAGTGCGGGTTTGCCAGCGCGGATCGTGGAAAGGGTAGGGTGTAGGAAGCAATTCTGCCGGTTTCTCAGGAAAGAGGGCTCGAAGGAGCAAGAGCGCGTAGTCCGTAGGAGCAATGCCTCCGTCAGCGAGGGCGGCGAGTTCTTGAAGTCGACGCCACTGACTTAGCAGGGGGTGAAGTTGGTGAATGCCGGTTTCTTTAAAGCACAGATAGGTCCTCCGCTTGGCCGCCTTCAAAATGCGCAAAGCACGTGCGACAGGTTTAAGCTTGTTTCGGACCAAAACGATCACTGGAGCAGGCGGCAGATCAAGAACCTGCTCGACCGTTTGGCAAAAGCAGCCCTGGGTGCAGGCCGCGTAGGCATGATAGTTAATCGGGGGATGCTCGGTGGTTTCTGGTCCGGGATAACCGCCCCGATAATCACAAAAAGGATCCCGCCCCTGCTGATTTAGAACAATATGCACGGCGCTCTTCCTACCATGAAAACGAAGGCTGCTCCAGTGCGAAGCAAAGTGGAGTGCATTGTCCAAAAATAAATCAAGTCCGCGCTCGGTTTTTCTGGAACCGTTCCGCCTCCTCGGTTATGATGGGTGCGATATGACAACTCCGATTAAAGTTGCTGTGACCGGTGCCGCCGGTAACATCAGTTATTCACTCCTTTTTCGCATTGCATCTGGATCAATGTTTGGCCCAGACCAACCCGTTGAAATCCATCTCGTCGATATTCCTGATGCCCTTGAAAAAGTACAAGGCGTGATCATGGAATTGGAAGATTGCGCCTTTCCATTGTTGAAGGGCGTTCGCGCCACGGCGGATCTTAATGAAGGTTTTGAAAACATCAACTGGGCTCTGCTTGTCGGAAGCGTGCCTCGTAAAGCTGGTATGGAGCGTGGGGATTTACTGGGAATTAATGGCAAGATCTTCGTCGCTCAAGGCGCGGCGATTTCGAAAAACGCTGCACCCGACGTTCGCGTGCTGGTTGTTGGTAACCCCTGCAACACCAACGCTCTGATCGGCATGAACAACGCACCCGCCATTCCGAGCGACCGTTGGTTTGCCATGACTCGACTGGACGAAAACCGGGCCAAGAGCCAGTTGGCAGCCAAAGCAGGCGTGCCGGTCACCGAAGTTAGTAACATGGCCATCTGGGGAAACCACAGCGCCACGCAGTATCCGGATTTTGAGCATGCAAAAATTGGAGGCAAGCCTGCCAGCGAAGTGATTGCCGATCACGATTGGTTACGTGGAGAGTTTATCAGCACAGTGCAGCAGCGCGGGGCGGCCATTATCAAAGCGCGTGGTTCCTCAAGTGCTGCCTCGGCTGCCAATGCCGTGGTGGATACGGTGCGTTCGTTGTGTCAGGATACGCCGGAAGGTGATTGGCATAGTGTGGCCATCTGCTCGGATGGCAGCTACAACGTGCCCGCCGGGCTGATGGCTAGCTTTCCAATCCGTACGGTCAATGGTCGCGTGCAGGTGGTGCAAGGCCTTGAAGTCGGTGAGTTCTCGAAGGATAAAATCGGCCTCACCGTGGCGGAGCTTGATGAAGAACGTTCCTTGGTGAAGGACCTTTTGCCGAGCTAAAAGCCGAGTTGTTAGAAAGTTATACGCAAGTTCTTCACAAGGCATCTGCTCGCTACGAGCAGATGCCTTTTCTTATTTGGGTGCGTGCGGTGCCTTGAATTGCGGTGGCCGCCACACTGGGATCTTCTGAGGCGGCGGCTGGGAGGGTCGGGCGCTCGCCCGCATGTCGCCGATCCTAACCCCTACGTTTTGAAGGATTGCGGGCAGCCGGGCAGGCAACTGACCGAGTTCGGTGTTCAAGAAATAGGCTAGACGGTCTTCCGCATTAATAAGAAGCGTTTGCTCTTTCGGCCACCGGATGTTGTAGAACTGAAAAGTATCCTCTGCGGGCTGAACTACTCTCCATTCCGCGCTGTCATTGAGGCTAAAACGGCCGATATAGGTCAGAGTGGCCGGTTGGTCTCCGTAATGTTCGATCCGAAGAGGGAGAATTGTCCAAAATCCAAAATTTCCCCCGCCTGCAGGGATCGTGTCTGTCAGTTTATGGACATACTGGCGGGCTTGCCAACTGGCTTTGGTATAATTGCCGAACACACCATCGACCACAAAAAGCCCGTGCTTATAATCGGCGACCAAGAAGCTTTCTTCCCAGCTGCGGTGGCGAATATGAAAATGGTAAGGTTGTGGTTCGCGAACTTGCCAGGATTGTGAGAATTCTCTGGGCAGGGAAATCTTCAGGGTTTGAGAATTGTAACGAAATTCAATGTCCTGCCAGACAATGGTGAGCAGAGGGTTTCGGGTTGGGGACGATGCGGTTGATTGGCTGGGACTGCTTGTTGGTGCCGGTGGGTTCCATCTATGGTAGCGACTGGAGTCTGTGTCTTCAAAGTATACTCGAGTCGGTGTTGTGTCCTCGCCCGGCGTGCCGACCGCAGACCAAAGGAAACTTAGGAGAAAGATAAAACTTAGGCGGCTCACCTAAAATCCTAAATACAAACCCAGTCACTTGTCACGCTTAATCCGCACAAATTCGACAAGGTCGGCAACTAGTGCATCGTGCCCTCGATCCAAAATGCCGAGTTTAAATTACCATGAAGAATAGAAGAGCATGAAGTTTAGGAGTTTGCGAGCGCTGCAGTTTTCCCGCTTCTCCAGCTTTGCTTTCGGGGTG
>DAIRSW010000107.1:0-9748 GCA_036804205.1 Verrucomicrobiia bacterium
CATATACAATGCCGGCTTGTTCGTCTACCCAATCCGTTGTGGTGGTTAACCGGGTTTGCTCCTCCACCACGCCATTCTTAATTTCCCAGCGCTCTGCCGCGCGAACATCTTCGTAGGCCTCCGGTTGTCCGCTCAAAAAAATGCCGGACAAGAGGCCAAAGAGCACGAAGCCAAAGACAGTCAGCAGCAGCGTAAAAGTGATCGATCGTTTTTTCGTAGCCATACTAATTTTTTAAGGCCAAAGATTCGAAGATTCGCGGGTCGCGATGCGCCACGAGAGAGTTCTTTGAGAGCCCCCACAAAAACAAAAACACCAGCGGGGCTCCCACCGCCACCAAGGAGACAAAGTCAAACCAGTGCAAAGAAATCCCCGGGTTTTCAATCGTTGAAATCGTTGGCAACACAATCAAATACATGTCCACCAGGTGCATCAGCAAAATCCAGCAGCACACCAGCGACAGAGCAACCGGCGACTTTTTGATCCACCTGAAAATGAGCAATAGAAATGGCACCATGAAGTGGCCAATTACGAGAAAAATACTTAAGGCATGCCAGGAGTCTGTATTGCGGCGCAGAAAATACACCGTTTCTTCGGGGATGTTCGCATACCAAATAAGAAAATACTGGCTGAAGGCGATGTAAGCCCAGAACACCGTGAAGGCAAAAAGCAATTTCCCCATGATGTGATAGTGCTCAACCGTGATCACTTTGGTCAGATAACCCGCACTACGCAACAAAGTTACGGTGATGATGAGCACCGCCATGGAGCTGAGCGCCGCGCCGGCAAAAAGATACACACCCCACATGGTCGAAAACCAGTGGAAATCCAGAGCCATCAGGTAGTCAATTCCAGCAGCGGTCAAAATGAGGGCGAAGGGCAGCAGCGCTGCGTAGCTAAAGCCTTGGGCGCGAATCGTCCAGCGAGGATCACCACTCGCGTCTTGTCTTACAGAGAAATGCCTGAGGACCAAGGCTACGCCGGTGAAAAACAGAAAATAAATTCCGTAACGCACCAAGAAAAAAGGTTCGTTCAGAAAGTCGCGTTTGATATCGAGCAGCGGATCCACTCCGACCTCGGTAATGCCGAACCATTTATAAACTTTCTCCCGTAAAAGAATCACCGGAAGCAGAGCAAGGATGGCCCACGGCAACAGAGCCGCCATGTTTTCGAAAAGTCTTCGCACCACAGCTGACCAGCTTGAATTCGTAGCGTGATGCAGCAGCACCCAAAACAAAGCACCAAAAGCCAAGGTGAAATAAAAGATCGCGCTAAACAACCAACTGAATGCAAAACGCTTGGCATCGGAAAGATACGCCGCCCAGC
The DNA here is from genome assembly GCA_036804205.1 of Verrucomicrobiia bacterium. Classification (GTDB taxonomy): domain Bacteria; phylum Verrucomicrobiota; class Verrucomicrobiia; order Chthoniobacterales; family CALDSX01; genus DAIRSW01. The sequence continues at coordinate 1,325 of DAIRSW010000107.1, forward strand.
CAGTTCCCCAGGCAATCGCGGTGAGCACAATTAAAATAAGCATGGGCACCACCACTCGAGCCCGAACGAAGTGCTCCGGTTGAACTTCTGATTGGGCATGACTTGATCCACTCATTCTACAATCTCCGTTGGAGTTTCTACTGATTCTTCCGTGGCCGCTTCGGGTGATTCCCCTTCTTCTTCACCGGTCGCTTCGGTCTCGTCCGCTGCTGCTGCCTCCGGCGTTGCTTCGGTGTCCGCTGCTGGTTCCGCCTCCTCCTGGGGTGCGGGCTCGGGCAACTGGTTTCTTAAATCATCTGGCAACTCAGCAAGTTGCAAATTTTGGCTCTTTTGCAGCACGCGCAAGTAAGCCACCACCGCCCAACGGTCTGCAATGTTCAACGCGTGATTGTAACCATACATTTGCCCTTTGCCGTAAGCCACCGTGTTGTAAATTTCACCGTCAGGCATTACTCGCAATCGGTCCTGATGGTAGGTCGGCACCAAGCCGGCCATGCCCTGATATTGTGCCACAGTGCCACGGCCATCCCCGGATGCTCCATGGCACACCGAGCAATAAATCATGTACCGATCTCGACCGCGCGCCATAAATTCCTCAGTCACTTCAATAGGAATACCATCGCCCCAGACCTCGTCCACACGGCCGGTGCTAATATAATCTTCGCCAACCGAAAAACCATAGTCCACCGAATCCCAGGCCACCTGGCCACTCGGCGCTTCTCCGTCCTGCTGGCGTGGTGCCTCGGGTATGTTGTAACCCATCGGAACGACCCCGGCGACTGGGAGACGATCGCCTTTTCCATCAGCAAAAAATTCGCTGGGCTTTTGAGCTTTAACTTTCGCTTGACGATCCATGTCAGGAAAAATCTCAATGGGCGTCAGCGTGCTGCGCTGTCCTTTGTAGCCAAAAATCGCGACAATAAACACGGTAAACAAGCCAAGGATGATCAGGAAATATTTAATCATTCGCTATAGACCGCAGTAATGTTGCGTCCTCCAAGTTCGTGTAACATTCTCTGCACCGCGTCTTCGTCATACTTCGGGTCGCGCACTTCAATCGCCGCAAAAAATCCGTCGTCTGATACCTTTTCGAATCTTTCATGTTCAAAAAGTGGATGGTTCCAGCGCGGCAACCCGGTCAACACCATCATGCCAAAAATGATGGTAAATGCTGAAGCCAAAATGGTGATTTCAAAAATTACTGGAAAAAATGCTGGAAGCGTTCCGATCAGTTCCACCGGTTTGCCGTGCACGATAATTGGGTAGTCCACAATCTGTGTCCACCATTGACCCACCAATGCAAACAACATGCCGCCCAGGCCGCCCACAAAGGTAATGTAACCAAGCGGCGATTTCTTCAGGCCCATGGCGTCGTCCATTCCGTGGATTGGAAACGGGGAGAACACATCGTAGCGGGTAAACCCTTCCTTCTGCAAAGCTTCGGCTGCGTGCAACAAATCGGCCGGCGAGTTAAACTCCGCCACCACGCCATATTTTTCTGAAACAATGGATTCGCTCATGATGCCGCTCCTTCTGGTTTGGTCTCATCTTTTTTGGGGTGATGATGAGGGTCTGCCTCGGGTAGGACACCTTTCACCTCAGAGATTGCGATCATTGGCAAGAAGCGGATAAACAACAGGAACAAGAACAAGAAAAGCCCAATGGTTCCGATGAAAGTGGCGATATCCACCCAAGTTGGAAAAAAGTTTCTCCAATTCGCAGGGAGCCAGTCGTGGGACAGTGTGGTGCAGATAATCACAAAGCGTTCAAACCACATCCCCACGTTCACGCACATACAGACAAACATCACCACGAACAGATTCCTGCGCAGACCCCTAAACCAAAACAGCTGTGGAGCTAGAACGTTACAACTAATCATCGACCAATACGACGCCGAGTAATGTCCTGTCGCCCGATCAATAAAGATGGCAAACTCATAAGGATTGCCTCCATACCAGGCGATGAAAAATTCCATCAAATAGGCGTAACCAACAATGCAGCCGGTCAACAAAATAATCTTGCACATGTTGTCTATGTGCTTCTCGGTGATCATATCTTGCAGCCCAAAGATCGCTCGAGCGGGAATCATTAAGGTCAGCACCATGGCGAACCCACCAAATATAGCGCCAGCCACGAAGTAGGGAGGGAAGATGGTGGTATGCCAACCGGGAGCCACTGAGGTGGCAAAGTCAAAAGACACGATGGTGTGCACCGACAACACCAGAGGTGTCGAAATGCCGGCTAAGAGCAGGTAAGCCATTTCGTAGTGCCGCCACTGCCGGTTGCCACCGCGCCAGCCGAGGGCGAAGAACCCGTAGATTCGTTTACGCCAAAAAGTTTTGGCGCGATCACGCAGCGTGGCTAAATCCGGGACCAAACCCGTGTACCAAAAGAGCACCGATACCGTAAAGTAGGTCGACACCGCGAACACATCCCACAACAGAGGGCTTCTAAAGTTTGGCCAAATCCAGTTGGAATTCGGCAGTGGAGCAAGAAACCATGCCATCCAAACCCGGCCGACGTGAATGGCCGGGAAGATGCCGGCACACATCACTGCGAACAAGGTCATCGCTTCAGCTGCTCGGTTGATGGACGTTCGCCATTTTTGTCGGGTCAAAAAGAGAATTGCCGAAATCAAAGTTCCGGCGTGGCCAATACCAATCCAGAACACGAAATTTGTAATGTCATAAGCCCAGTAATTCGGGTTGTTGAGCCCCCAGACACCCACCCCGGTGCTGATCTGATAGCCGATGCAAAAGAATCCCATCCCGGCAACGAGCCCGGAGATAATCACCGCCACCCACCACCAAAATGGTGCCGGCTGTTCCACAATTCCGCAAACCCGTTCGGTCACCCAGGAAAAGCTGCGTTTGTTCAACACCAACTCGGGCCGCTTAATAAACTCTTCAGCTTTCTGCACTGCTGCTTCGTCTTGTGCTGTAATGGTTCCGTTCGCCATGATGAGAGTGAAAAATTAAAAAAGGGTTAGGCCATTCCGGCAGGCAACTGGGCGCCGGTCGACGCGTCGTCATGGGTTTGATGCTCTTCATCGTGATGATGTCCGCTCGCATTGTGGGTGCCGATTTTATCCGCGTCCGGCATTGCCATATTCGGGTTTTTCAGACGCGCAAGATAACTCACCCGGGGCTTCACATTAAGATACACCAACAGATCGTACTTTCGGGCTTCCTCGCGTCGAGCAACGACCGCACTGTTCGGATCGGAAAGGTTACCAAAAGTAATCGCTTGAGTCGGGCAAGCTTGTTGACAAGCCGTTTTCACCGAGTCCGTCGAAATCACGATGTTATCCGTGCCGGCATTTCTGACCTTATGATCGATCTTGGCTTCCTCTAAACGTTGCACGCAAAAACTGCATTTCTCGATCACCCCACGCATCCGGACGGTTACGTTAGGGTTCTTCTGCATTTCAACCATTTTATCGTCGTTCTCTGCACCCAAGGGCCCCAAATAAAGGTTGCCCACTTCAAGCCCAGGCAAAACTTCCACTCGCTTCACTTGACGTTTAGCATAGTCGAAATAATTAAAGCGCCGCACTTTATAAGGACAGTTGTTCGCGCAATAGCGAGTGCCGATACAGCGGTTGTAGGCCATCACATTGAGGCCCTCTTCGTTATGCACCGTGGCATAAACCGGACACACCGTTTCACATGGAGCATTTTCGCAGTGTAAACATGGCACCGGCTGCATGACCATCTCGGGATTCGGTTCGTCAGGTTCGTGCGAAGCAAAATATCGGTCAATGCGAATCCAGTGCATCTCGCGCCCATGGTTAACCTGCTCCTTGCCAACGATCGGAATATTATTTTCGGCCTGGCACGCAACCGTGCACACCCCACAACCGGTGCAGGTGTTTAAATCAATGGTCATCCCCCACTGATGCGGAGCATCCAAAGGCGGCGGGGGCGCGAGAGACACGTTCGGCGGCAAATGCCCGTCGATACTCATAGACTTCGCAAAATTCGGCTCCCGCATGTAATGCTCAACCGTGCCTTCACGCACGTGGTCGCGCCCTTCCATGGAGTGGTGCAACTGCGTCTGGGCCAGCGTGTGGCTTCCTCCCACTGGCTTAAGCTCAGCACCTTGAGCAAAATAAAGCTTCCCGCTCGTCCGCAAGGCATACGCGTCAAAGCCTGCTCGATGCAATACCGCGCGACTTTCATCCACCCGCCCATAACCGACCGGCAGCGTCACTACCCCGTCTGCGTGACCTGGCTCCACGTGCACCGGAAACGCCGCTTGACGTCCATCCAACTGCACTTCCACCAAATCCGCATCTTTAACGCCCAGCTCTTTTGCTGTGGCCATGCTTATGATCGCTGCGTTATCCCAAGAAATTTTTGTAACGGGATCAGGCAACTCCTGGAGCCAACCATTGTTTGCGTAACGCCCATCATACAAGGTGGCATCAGCAGCAAAGACCACCTCATACCCTGCTCGTGGACCGTTGTAGTCCGGCTTAGCAAACGACGCTACCCTGGGAATGGCCGCCGCGGGGTAGGTTGATCCTTGCAAAAACCCGTCGCGCAAACACAAAGTCCAAGAACGTTGATCCGCCCCTGGCAAAGTATCGAACGTTGCTCTTACCAATTCTTGACTGTCTTCGAACTCAACCCCGGCGAGCTTCGCCAGCAACTCAATCTCTGACCAGCCACTGAACAACGGCAAAATCATGGGCTGCACAATGCTATACGTGCCGTCGGAAGACCGCACGTCGCCCCAGCTCTCCAAATAATGTGACTGCGGCAAATGCCAGGTAGCCGCTTGAGATGTCGCATCGTAATAACCTCCGAGACGCACGCTCAGCTCCACCGATTTTTGCAAATCTTCCCAAGCAAAATCCTTAGGCGACGTGAAGACCGGGTCGCCATCCAACACAAGCAAAGTCTGGATTGCTTCGGCACGTAGACGTTCCACTAGCACAGGAAATTCTTCGATCCGGACGCCATTATCGGGCACGCGTGCCGCGCTCAGGGTGTTTCCCCAGGCGTTGAGCGCGAGGTTCATTGCCAGCACCAAAGAATGCAAGCTGGCATGATGCCGTGGTCCGGCAACTACCAGAGCCGCTCCGTTGTGTGCTAAAAGATCATCCGCCAAAGCGTTCACCCATTGCGGATCGAGATCCGACTTTTCATAGCCATCAAGCGAGGTTAAAGCGGCAGCCAAACTTGGATGCGGCGCTTGCGCTTGAATTGCACGACCGACCGCGACCGCCACCGCCAAGATTTCACTCGGCAAACAACGCAAGCGATGATCAGCCATCCCTCCGGTCACGGTGAACCGGGTTTCCGCCACATAAAGCCGATTCATTTGCTCCACCTCTTCCGGTGAATGCACTTCGCGACGTCGCCCAAACTTATGCGAGGCGTCCATATCCGCCACCGAGCCAGGTTCCACACCCAAAAAGTCGCAGTCCAAAGCAAAAATCACATCCGCACGCTCCCAGTCGCGTCGCAGGCTAGCGCGACCGCCGAACGCTGCGGTCAACGCCGCAGCTTCCTCAGCGTCCGTCAATGCGTCGTGCTGATACACTCTTAACGCTGGATACTGCTCCACCAGCTCATTAAGCAAACGATCTCGTGTCGGCGAGGTGGCCGCTGTCAAAAGTATGGCCGCGCTGCCTCCCTTGTCGGACGCCAAACGCTCTCTGAGTTCCTCCACCAAGGTGTCGCGTGCTTCAGGCGGCTGAGGTTCGCCTTCTTTAACTGTCACTCGGGAACGGTCTGGATCATACAAATCCAAAATCGATGCCTGCGTAAAAATATCGGTCGTTCCTGCGCTCAACGGATGCAGCGGGTTGCCTTCGATCTTAGTCGGACGCCCATCGTAAGTAGTGATAACCAATGGAATAGCTCCACCCGGTTTCTGCATGGCCGTTGCATAAAGCAGTGATTTGCCAGGAATCAGCCACTCCGGCGCATCGGTGTGTGGAATCAAGTAGCCCTCGGGACGACGGCAAGCCCCAAGGCCACCGAAGCCAGCCAGAGCCAGGGAGGCACCCATTAAACGCAAAAACGATCGACGCGACACCCCGTCCATCTCCAGCTCGGCTGCGCCCTGCGGAAACTCGCGTTCCAGCCATTCGCGGAACTCGGGAGTGTTTTCAAGGTCCGCAATTCCGCGCCAGTAGCGTGGGCCAGTGGTGGGACGTTCGGGATGATGGACAACGTTCTTCATGAGGTAATCAAATGACTTTAGCGGTGACAGCCCGCACAGTTTTCAGGTGGGTTCACCGCCCAGCGTTCCTTAAGCTCTAGCCCCACCCGGAGCTGTTCCTCGCGGGAGACCTCGTAAGTCATATTATAAACTTCGTCCAAAGGCCGCAGATGCTTCTCGGGTTCACGGTGACAATCCAAACACCAACCCATACTCTGAGATTCGTGATGCCACACCACCTCCATCTCGTTTACTTGCCCGTGACAACTCACGCAGCTGACACCGCGTGCCACGTGCACGGCATGATTAAAATAAACGTAATCAGGAGCTTGATGAATGCGCACCCATTTGATCGGTTCGCCGGTGTCCCAACTTCTGCGAACGGGCTCCAGTTTCGGATTCTCGACCCCCACCAGGGAGTGGCACGACATACAAGTTTTCGTGGACGGCACGTTGGAATGTCCAGACACCTCCACAAAATTATGGCAGTACCGACAATCCATCCCCAACTGGCCGGAATGCAAAGCATGATCAAAAGCCACCGGCTGATCGGGCATGTAGCCCACCCGGGTGTAATCCTGATCAAAATAATACCAATACCCCAAGGTTAGGTACCCGCCTAAGACACCGACGCAAAACACGGCTTTTAGTGGGACGAAATTCCAGGAGCGGGGAAAAACGTTAGGCATGAATGGTTAAAGGAAAAATGGCAAAAAGTGATGAAGAAAGAATCGAGAACAAATCGGGAAGGCTACGAGACTATAGAAGAGCATCATTCGTTCAAATAGAAATCTAAGAAAACTCTCAGCCCAGATGACGCCCCAAAAACAAGAAAGCAAAGTGGTGTTCTTTTTCGAAGCGGAAAAGAAAAAAGTCAAGCACCGTTCCCTGTGTTTCCGGAAGGAAACAAAAACCACAAAAAGCTCCCAAAAAAGGGACGCGTGGGCCGAGTTATGAAAACATCACGGCATAAGCTCAGCTTATACTAAAGCAGGCCGATCCCACGTCAAGCACCAAGTTGTTCCGTGGGCGCGATCGCGTTTGTTCGAGGGTGGTTCAGGGTGAGCGCGGGTGACGGGGCGACTGATGCGCCATTGCCACGCTGCAGGGCAATCGGCTCATTGACAGGTTTTCAAGCTGTGTTAGTTTATATTACATGAGAACAACGCTTACTGTGAGCTTACCCGAAGATTTGAGCCAACAGCTTTCCCGGATGGTGAAGCGAAAAGGGGTTAGCCGCAGCCAGGTCGTGCAGGAAGCGTTGCGCCGCCAGATTGCCTTGGAGAGGTTCCGCGACTTGCGGGATCGTTTGGTTCCTCAAGCTGGACAAGCGGGGTTCCACACGGATGAGGATGTGTTTAAGACAATTTCGTGAAGTTTGTCTTGGATACCAATGTGCTGTTTGCGGCATTTGCGACTCACGGCGTCTGCGCAGGTCTTTATGAGGAAGCCTTATTGGGTGGGCGCATCGTTGTTTCCCAGTTTATCCTTGATGAATTGAGCGAGAAACTATCCACCAAGGCCAAGCTGGATCGAGCGGAGGTGGCTGAAGTTCTTGATGCGGTGAGCGCGGATGCCGAGGTGCTCGAAGTGCTGCCGTTGGCCGCTCCGGTTTGTCGCGACGCAGATGATGACTGGATCTTGGCCACAGCGGTAACAGCCCAAGCCGATGCCTTGGTGACTGGAGACAAGGATTTGCTTGTGCTAGGCCGATATCAAAACATCCCGATTCTAACACCTCGGGATGCGCTGACATTGTTTCGCAGTCGGTAACTCAATCTATTTTCGCATTCCCCACACCTGGCATCTCACGGGATTTTTGCCTGTTAACCAACTCGGGGGTGGAAGAGAGTGGAGAGAGTTTGGCCGGAGGGGCGTGCAGACGGGGCGGTTTTTGAGCTTTTGCGCGTCGCGGGGGCGAAAGCGGGGAGAGTCGGGCGGGAGCTTCGGAAATGACGCAAGTGCCTGTGTTGGTGCGCTTTGGCGGGAGGTGAAGGCGGGCATCTTGCGGGTGATGCCTGGTAACCGGTGGCCATGCTTTTTCGCGAATCCGAAAAAATGGCTCCTGAGGTAGGATTGATGCTGCGGCCTGCCAAGGCCGCGCACCCTGCGGGCTCGCCTGCGGCGAGTCTGTCTCAGCCACCGCCCAGTTGGCTTCGGCTCGAACTGCGTCCTCATCCTAACTCACTCGCTGCGCTCCTGAGGTAGGATTCGAACCTACGACCAATCGGTTAACAGCCGACCGCTCTA
>DAIRSW010000108.1:0-9634 GCA_036804205.1 Verrucomicrobiia bacterium
GGACGCATCCGAGATGTGTATTCCGCTCCGGACGGCTTTCTTTATGTTGTCTATGACGACCCAGGCCGTGTAGTGCGATTGGTCCCGGCCGCTGACTAGATTTGGGGAGGACCTCTTAGATCGTTCTTGACCGCGTTTATCCAAAAGCAAACTCGGTTTGTTGCTTGCGATATTCGGGTGGTTTTTTTGCCGATTTTGCTTTTGGCGAAGCATGAGCGCGTTTTTCGAGCTGACGTAGGTGATGGTTCAGGCCGTCCAGATCAAATTCCATCTCTTTGATCTCCTCCATCAACTGGCCTTCTCGCTTGGTGCGATGGCGAATTAGCTTTTTGCTTTCCGGATTAAAGTTCCAGGCCACATGCTTTCGCGCCCGGTTTAAAGCTGAGGTCAATTGGCTCAAAGACTTTCTTAACTCTTGGGTCACTCGACGCAGAACGGAGATTGCGGCCGACTTTCGGTTGCCTTCGACCCCCATTTCAACGCAAGCCGCTACCGACTCGAGCGCTTGGAGGTCGTTGTGTTGATATGCAAGTTTTGTCGCTTCCCACAACTCGCGTTCGCGCTCGGTCATGCTGCCGTTGGTGTCCGGATGGAGTGCACGCACCAAGCGACGATACAAAGCCTTGACCTCGGCGGAGGGTCCCTGCTTCTTTTGGGCGTGTGTTGGTCTATGGTCTGGCGGAGGTTGTCGCCTGTTCTCGTGGTGCTCGGTTTCTTCCGGGAAGTCCCAGCTTTTGAGACCCACTCTGGCGCGCGCCCGGTTAATGATGGCGATTGTTCCAGGGTAAGGAACCGCTTCGAAAACCCAGAACATCTCGGCAGCGTACTCAAACTCACTGCCTTGGCGTTCCTGCTCCTTCTTGGGAAGCTCCGGCAAACGCGCGATGTCTTTCACAAGGTTCGGTCCACAGGCGTCGAGAAACTCGTCAATAACTTCCTCGGCATCACGGTTTTTCTGCTTTTGCTCGGCTTCTGCATACTGCTGGTAATCCACGCTTGGCTCCTCGCCCTTGCGTCGCCTCATGACTCGAAGGTAGGCCTCCACCTCAGAGCAATTTTCAAAGCCCATCACGAGATCGACTTCATGGAGTAGGTTGGCTTTATCCCGCAGTTCCTCTTGCAATGTGCGAATTTGAGTGAGCAGTGGGCCAAAGGCCTGGGCCTCCCACTTTCGGTAGGCTTCGAGATCTGCCTGTTCAAATCGGGTCAGTTTTTCGCGGAGAGATTCTGCCTTTTTTTGGGTGACTTCATACTCATGAAAAGCTTTTTTCCGAAGCGGCTCGTTATCAATGACCAGAAGCTGCTGGCCACCCTCAAAGGAACTCGTTGGTTCAGGTGTGGGGGCTGCCGTCGGCCCGGAGGGATTTGCTGTTGCCGAATTTTTTTTCCATTTTCCCAATCGTTTTTTCGGCTTCGGCATAGCGCCAACCTGCACAAAAGCGGAGGAATGGGCAAGTGTCCAAAGGGAAAGTTTTTTTGCCGAAGGGCGCCCAGTTTCTCAAATTCTAGTCTGCTGGTCCGCTTTTAGCTTCAGTAAAGTGACATCGCTCCTGATCAAGTTTTCAAGTTTTATGTTAGCCGAGATTTCATTTCACAATGCCCACCCCGAAGCCGGACCCGGAGACAGTCTGCTTCTGCCACGATACCCGGAGGTCATTCGACAATCACTGAGTGAGAATGGAGCTCTCATGGCTGCGGATTCCTGCGGGGTTGAGATTCGATTTGTGACCGATGCACGAAATATTGATGTCACACTGTCAAACGCAGCAGGAGAAACCCGCCTGGAGGTTTTTTGCGGGGCATTTTACCATTCCAGCCACCGCCTGCCCTCGGCGACGCCGGCAACGCTTTCCCTTGAAGCTCCACCTTTTCTTCAGGATTTTTCTGACGCAGACTTTCTTAGTTCTGGTTACGACAAAAACGTGTGGAGAATTGTTTTGGGTCGGGGCCAACACTATTTCCATGCGGTTGACACCAAAGGAGCAAGCCTGCGGGCTCCGGGTCGTCCGGAAGTTCCAAGAACGCGCTGGTTAGCCTACGGCTCAGCAACCACTCATGCCGGGCTCCATGGATACCCGTTGCATGGGGCACGGCTGCTGCACTGGGAGGTGCTCAATAAAGCATTGACTGATGCGTGCCTGTTAGAGCCCCAGGCGATCGACTATCTCGCACAGATTACTTCGCACCTTAATATCGATGTGGTCACCGCAGAGTTGGGTCTCGACATGCTAGCGGCTTGCTCGGTCAAAGAATTTCAAAAGCGAGTGGAGCTGTTTGTGTCGACCATGCGCGAGCAACATTCGGAGGTGCCGCTCATCTTGATCACAAGTTTCCCAAGCTGCTGGCATCGGAAAGAAACGAGAGCCTCCGACAAGCAGCTCAAGTTTGACCAGGTCTTGCGAGAAATGATTGATCCCAAAAAGGACCCCCTCCTTTGCTTGGTGGAGGGGGGCGATCTTATGACCGACTTTACTCTTCTAGGGTGTGACCTGCTTCAACCGTCACCCAGTGGCCAGGCCGAGATTGGTTATCGTCTGGCCTGTTGTCTTGGGGAAATGATGAATGACCGGATGGGTGCCGAGAAAGCGCCCCAAAAAGCGTCAAATCTCGCTCCTGCCTAGGCAGGCAGGGATGGGCGTCCTGGGACCACACGCCCATCCCGCCGCCCGAAAGGAGGAGGTGTCGTTACTCCTTGGCTCGTGTCAATTGGTAGGCCGACACGATCGCTAACCCAGCCCACAATGCGTCGTAGAAGGACAAGGTTTCAGGCAACACCTCAATAAAATCCGCAAAAAGTTCCTGGCTGAACAAAGGCAGTTCTGCCAATCCCGATTCTTCTTTCATCATTTCCGATACGATGACCCAAAAGACGAGGTATTTGCCTACAGCAATCCCAACCAGCGAGCATAACACCGCCCAACCTTGTGCGAAGAACGAGGTTTGTTTGGCTACGGTGCCCACTAAAAACCCGGTGAGCACGCCAATGCCCCAGGCCACCATCCCATATTCGCGGTCAGTGTAATAGGCCAGGGCACCCCAAACCACGGCCCCGATTAGTGCGCCCACTAATCCTGCCGGGATGGCAAAAAGCGGGGTGTTGTTGCTGTTGGATGTTGAAGCACTTGAGGGTGCTGAGAGTTCAGAGGTTTCCATAGATAAAACAAATTCGTTGAGGCCGGAATTGACCCAACCCAACGATGCTGACTAGTCGCAGGAAAAAAAGCAAGACAAAAATGCTTAAGAATATGAAAAATCACCGCAAAGCGCCCGCCTTGATGATCCTAAAAAAGTTTCCACTTGAGCAGGCGCAAGGATTGGCGAGGATGAAAGCATGGTATTTTCTGATTGCATTCGCACTTTTGATTTAGGTTCTGGCGCATCGGGTCGGTATTTTAGCCTCCCGGCCTTAGCTGACGCAGGGTTTCCGCAAATTAAGAAACTGCCAGTCAGCCTGCGTGTCGTTCTTGAATCCGTGGCTCGGCATTGTGATGGAACACGGATACTTCGGGAGGATGTCGAGGCATTGGCCGCGTGGCAACCTCAGGAAGATCGCAAATCCGAGATCCCGTTTGTCCTGGCGCGTATCGTCTTGCAAGACTTTACCGGAGTGCCGCTATTAGTGGACCTTGCAGCAATGCGTGCGGCGGTGGCGAAGCTCAATAAAGATCCCAAGCTGATCGAGCCATTGGTGCCGGTGGACCTTGTGGTGGACCACTCGGTGCAAGTCGATTTTGCCGGAAGTGCGGAAGCCCTAAAATTAAATCTTCAGATCGAATTTCAACGGAACCGCGAGCGCTACGAATTCCTTAAGTGGGGCATGCAGGCTTTCGATACTTTTAAGGTGGTGCCGCCCGGGATTGGGATTGTGCATCAAGTGAATCTTGAGTACTTGGCCAAAGGCGTCTGGGAAAAAGACGGCCTTTATTACCCGGATACCTTGGTGGGCACAGATTCTCACACCACCATGATCAACGGCCTTGGGGTGGTTGGCTGGGGTGTTGGCGGTATTGAAGCGGAGGCGGGGATGTTAGGCCAGCCGGTGTATTTCTTAACGCCCGATGTGGTAGGCGTGCATCTCACCGGCAAGTTGCGCGAAGGCGCAACCGCGACTGACCTGGCCCTAACATTAACCAGCATTCTTCGACAGGCCAAAGTGGTCGGTAAATTTGTCGAGTTTTACGGCGAAGGAGCTGCGGCTCTGCCAGTTGTGGATCGTGCGACTATTGCCAACATGGCTCCGGAATACGGTGCGACTATGGGTTTCTTCCCGGTCGACCATGAATGTGTGCGTTACTTAGCCGGAACTGGACGGAGCACTGAATGGTGTCGAACCTTTGAGAATTATTATCGCGCCCAAGAAATGTTTGGTATGCCCAAGCCCGGCGATATCGAATATTCAGCGAACCTCGAGTTGGACCTCGGCACCGTGCAACCTAGTGTGGCCGGCCCGAAACGTCCTCAGGATCGAATCAACTTGCCTGATCTAAAAAGCACCTTTGAAGATCTCTTCGTCAAGCCGATTGCGGAAAGTGGTTACGCCAAAGATGCCAGCGACCTCAGCAAAACCTTTGGCGTCAATGGTCACTCCATTGCCCATGGCGGTGTGTTGATCGCAGCAATCACCAGCTGCACAAACACCTCAAACCCAAGCGTCATGCTAGCAGCCGGCTTGGTTGCCAAACGGGCCGTGGAGCGTGGTTTGAACGTGCCTTCCGGGGTCAAGACCTCGCTGGCGCCAGGGTCCCGAGTGGTGACCGATTATCTGCAAAAGACTGGTTTGCAACCTTACCTCGATAAGTTGGGATTTCATTTGGTAGGCTACGGCTGCACCACCTGCATCGGCAATAGTGGCCCTCTAGATCCGGAGATTGAAAAAACTATCACCGATCATGATGTGATCGCGGCATCGGTGTTGTCGGGTAACCGGAACTTCGAGGCCCGGGTGCACCAAGCCATCAAGGCCAACTTCCTCATGTCACCGCCCTTAGTGGTGGCCTTTGCGCTCGCCGGCCGGGTTAATATTGATCTTGTGAAAGAGCCCATCGGTAAGGACCAAGCCGGGCAAGATGTTTACCTTAAAGACTTGTGGCCGAGCTTGCAGGAGGTGCGCGAGGCCATGGAGTCAGCCATTACACCTGAGGTGTTTCAAAACCTCTATCGCGATTTTGCTTCGCAGAATCCTCAATGGAATGAGATCCCCTCCAGCGTTGGTGATGTCTATTCTTGGAACCAAAACTCGACCTACATCCAGCAACCTCCGTTCTTTAAAGAGTTTGATCTGGAACCGACCCCGCCGGGTTCGATCTCCAACGCTCGTGCTTTGGGAATTTTTGGGGATAGCGTGACCACCGATCATATCTCCCCAGCCGGCGCGATCAAACCAAGCTCTCCGGCCGGAAAATTTCTGCAAGAACACGCAGTTGAGGTTAAAGACTTCAATAGCTACGGCTCACGGCGAGGAAATGATTTGATTATGACCCGCGGCACCTTCGCCAATGTGCGCATCAAAAACCTGATGGCCGGTGGAGTGGAAGGCGGCGTCACCGTGCATCAACCCTCGAGCGAGTTGATGTCCATTTTTGATGCAGCCCAAAAATACGCCGGTGAAGGTGTGCCTTTGGTTATTCTGGCCGGGACCGAGTATGGCACCGGAAGCTCACGAGATTGGGCCGCGAAAGGAACCCGCCTCCTTGGAGTGCGCGCGGTGATCGCAGAATCCTTCGAAAGGATTCACCGTTCCAACCTCGTCGGCATGGGGGTGTTGCCTTTGCAGTTTGCTGATGGGGTAAGTGTGAAATCCCTTGGCTTGGATGGCAGCGAACATTACGGCGTGAAAGGACTGCATGATCCGATTCAACCGCAGCAACGTGCCACACTCGTGATCACCAAAAGCGGTGGGGAGCGCATTGATGTGCCTGTTCTGGTGCGCATTGATACCCCCATCGAGGTCGATTACTACAAGCACGGTGGGATTTTGCCATTTGTCCTCCGGCAAATCCTCCAGAGTGCATAAGATGCTGGTCGAAACCCACGCTCATTTGGACTATCCGGATTTCGCACCGGATTTTGCCGAAGTTCTCGCCAGAGCAAAGGAAGCTGAGATTAGCAAAATCGTGACCATCGGCGTTTCGTTGGAAAGCTCCCGACGCGCCATCGCTTTAGCCGAACAGCATCCTCAGGTTTATGCGGTGGTTGGCAGTCATCCCACCGATCTTTCGGACACGGGGAACCTATCCCAGTTGGGCGAGGAGTTGCTACGCATGGCTCAGCACCCAAAAGTTGCGGCGATCGGGGAGTCAGGATTGGATTATTACAGACTGCCCAGCAGCCGGATGGGTGAAGTGGCGATCATCGAAGCCGCCGAGCTGGATTCCGCTTATATTGAGGAGCAGAAAGAACGATTCTCTCTCCAACTGAAGCTGGCGGAAGAAACTGGCCTTAACATGGTGATCCACCAGCGCTCCGCTTGGGAGGATACTCTGGAAATGATGAAGCCTTTCGAAGCCGGGGTGCGTGGCGTTTTTCATTGTTTCGTGGGGGATCCCGCTCAAGCCCAGCAATTGGTTGAGCGTGGGCACCTGGTATCGTTCACAGGAATTGTTACCTTCAAGAATGGGAAGGATGTTTTGCAGACCGCCACCCAAGTGCCTTTAGAGCACCTGATGGTCGAAACCGACTGCCCGTACCTCGCCCCCACCCCGTTCCGAGGAAAACGTTGTGAACCTGCGCACACCCGTTTGGTTGCGCAGCAAATTGCCATGGCCCGTGGGATGAGTTTGGCGGACTTTGCCACCGCCACCACCCGAACAGCGGAAAACTTTTTTCGCTTAGCCTGAGCTGAGCTAGGCCAATCGAGCACTTGCGAATACCAGGATTCCCGGCAAAGTTAAGGAAGTTATGAAAAACGTCTTCCCAATTCTCGCCATCATTGTAAGCTTCTGCATGAACGATCATGCCCACGGACAATCCGCTGCCGAGCGCGGACAAGCTTACCTCGAAACCAATAAAGCGCGGGAGGAAGTGGTGACCACGGCGAGCGGACTTCAATATGAGGTTCTGCGCGAGGGCGCAGGTCGCAAACCGACCGCGGCTGACACGGTGGAAGTACACTACCGCGGCACCTCGATCGATGGAGTGGAATTTGACAGTTCTTACTCACGCAATAGCACCATCGAGTTTCCCTTAAGTGGTGTCATTCGAGGATGGACCGAAGGAGTTCAGTTGATGGCGGAAGGATCGCAATATCGTTTTGTGATCCCTTCGGAGCTTGCCTACGGAACCCGCGGTGCACCTCCAGCGATTGGCCCGAACGAAGTTTTGGTTTTTGAGATTGAACTGATCGCGGTGCGCTAACCGCAGTGGGCCAGACTGGTTCGATCTCTTCAGACAGGCCATGATGGCAGTTGCTGAGTCTGCTTTTCCACCAGACGACCCCGCTCTCCAGGCCAGCTTAAGGCCTCCGGCTTTTAGTGAGTTCACCGGGCAGGAAAAGGTTCGCTTGCGGCTGGAGGTTTTGGTCACCGCCGCCGGGCAGCGTGGAGATGTGTTAGATCACATCTTACTCTGCGGACCGCCTGGCTTGGGTAAAACAACTTTGGCCTACATTTTGGCCAATGCCATGGGCGGCGAGCTGCGCGCCACCAGCGGACCCATGATCGAAAAAGCCGGCGATCTAGCCGGCTTACTCACGAATCTAGGCCGCGGGGATCTTTTGTTTATTGATGAGATCCATCGGCTCCAGCCGGCTATCGAAGAATATCTTTATCCGGCCATGGAAGATTTTAAGCTGGACATTATCATCGACCAGGGACCCAACGCGCGGAGTGTGCGATTAAACCTACCCAAATTCACTCTGATCGGAGCCACCACCCGAGCGGGGATGTTAAGCGCGCCCTTGCGTTCCCGGTTTGGAATGACTGCGCGGCTTGATTATTACGAGCCGCACCAACTGCAAAGCATCGTTGAGCGAAGCGCCGGTCTGCTAGACGTGGAGATCCATTCTGAGGGCGCTTTGGAAATCGCCAAACGCTCTCGCGGAACACCGCGTATTGCCAACAACCTGCTCCGGTGGGTGCGCGACTTTGCCCAAGTGAAGGCAAACGGAGTGATCACCCAAGAGGTTGCCGACGCAGCTCTTAGCATGCTCGAAATTGACCAAGAAGGCTTGGACGAAATGGATGCCCGATTGCTGGAAGCGCTTCTGCATAAGTTTCATGGAGGCCCGGTCGGCTTACAGTCGTTGGCGGTTGCCATTGGGGAAGAGTCCGGAACTTTGGAGGAGGTTCATGAACCGTTTTTGATTATGCAGGGCTACTTGAAAAGAACGCCTCAGGGTCGGGTGGCTTTGCCGAAAGCTTACCGAAAATTAGGTTTAGCGGTTCCGGTCGGTGTGGGCGGCACACCTCCGCAAAAGGAGCTGTTTTAATGCGCATGATTGCGCTTCAGAAGAAAAGTGTTTATTTGAGACGGTGCCCATGGATCGCTTCTCTTTCCCAGTTCAAATGTGCGGCAAGCGCTGGGTGTTCCTGGGGCTCTCAATAATTCTGTTTTCAGGTCTTTGTGCTTTACCGATGGTGTGGGCGCAGAGCAACAATCCTTCTCAAGACGAGTTGCGAAAGTTGTTTTTGCAATCTCGCGAGCAGATGCACCGCCGGATGGACCAACAAACCCCGACCGCAACACCGGAACCCCAAGCAACACGTCGTCCGGCCAGCCAAGCAACCCCTGCACCCCGAGCCACGCCTCAATCCGATCCCCGAGTCCGGCCTACTCCTCAAGCCCGGCCCACTGCCACCCCACGGGCGGAACGTAGGGTTCGTGCCACACCCACTCCGCGTGCAGCAAGGACGCCGCGAGATCGTCGTGCCCCCATTGTGGTTGCCAAAGACGGAGTCGAAGACGAGTTGGATGAAGAGCCAACGCCCACCCCGGAGCGTCGCCGATGGTCGCTTTTTGGCCGACGCGATTCGGGTCCACAGTATCGCTATTTGTCGGATTCGGTGCGTCGACAAATTGATGCGCCATCCATTCGCCGCAATCGCTGGCGCTTTATTGTGGTGCATAATAGCGCTTCGCGAAACGGAAACGCGCGGATATTTGACAACTACCATCGAAGAGTCCGCAAGATGCGTAATGGGATGGCCTACCATTTTGTGATCGGCAACGGGAGCGCCTCGGGCGATGGTGCGATCGAAGTCGGCGAACGTTGGGCGCGCCAGCTCAATGGCGGTCACTTAGCCAGTGACAATCTGAATAACATTGCCATTGGAATTTGCTTAGTGGGAGATTTTGATCGACATCGTCCGACTCAAGCACAGCTAGAGTCTTTGGAAGAATTGATTACCTACCTGCGAGGTCGAGCCGGGAACGTGCGACGAAAACGTCCCGAAGTGAAAGGGCATCGAGAAATTAATCCACGCCCCACAAGCTGTCCCGGTCGAAACCTACCGGTGCGTTGGTTAAACCGGCAGTTCAATTAGCCCCGGCCAATACCACCTGAAATTTTCGCAGGCTGAGCTCTGACGAGCTACCATTGGGCTTGCCCAGGCGTTTTTTGGAAAATATCGAACCTAAACTTGCTCTTTGCCATCATTCGTGGTGCTGTTGGGGCTTTCGGCTTGGAAATTTAGCCGTA
>DAIRSW010000109.1:0-9602 GCA_036804205.1 Verrucomicrobiia bacterium
GGCGTTGACGTTCCTGGGCGGCAGCTTGCTCGGCCTCCTGGCGTTCACGTTCTTGGGCGGCCGCTTGCTCGGCTTCCTGGCGTTGACGTTCCTGGGCGGCAGCTTGCTCGGCCTCCTGGCGTTCACGTTCTTGGGCGGCCGCTTGCTCGGCTTCCTGGCGTTGACGTTCCTGGGCGGCAGCTTGCTCGGCCTCCTGGCGTTCACGTTCTTGTTGGGCCTCCTGCTCGGTAGCCTCTGCGGCTTCCTGACGTTTTCTTTCCTCCTCGGCGGCCTGTTCCGCCTCTTGACGTTGACGTTCAGCTTCCGCAGCCTGTTCCGTCTCTAAACGTAGGCGCTCTTCCTCTGCGGCTTGACGTTGGCGCTCCCGCTCCGCTCGTCTTTCTTCCTGACGTTGACGTTGTTGTTCGCCAGCCAGCCGCTCTTCCTCCTGCCGCGGGCGTTCCTGCTCCGCAGCTTGCGTTTCTTGACGTTGTTGCTCCGCGGCTTGCGCAGCATCCTCCTGGCCTTGTCGTTGTTCCTCGGCGGCTTGCTCAGCCTCTTGACGTTGCCGCTCAGCTTCCGCCGCCTGCTCCGTCTCTAATCGTAGGCGCTCTTCCTCGGCGGCTTTTGCTGCTTCGGCCTCTTGGCGTTGTCTTTCCTCCTCGGCGGCTTGGCGTTGACGCTCCCGCTCCGCTCGCCTTTCTTCCTGACGCTGACGTTGTTGCTCGCCAGTTAAACGCTCCTCCTCTTGCCGCAGCCTTTCTTCCTCAGCAGCTTGCTCGGCCTCTTGTCGCGCGCGTTCCGCTTCGGTCTCTTGTCGCTGGCGTTCTTGCTCAGCGGCCTGTTCTTCTGCGAGGCGCTGACGCTCTTCCTCTGCGGCTTGACGTTGGCGTTCTCTTTCTGACCTTCTCTCCTCTTGGCGTCGCAGGCGCTCCTCACTGGTCAAACGCTCCTCTTCCTGGCGCAGCCTTTCTTCTTCAGCCGTTTGCGCGGTTTCTTGTCGTTGACGTTCTTCTTCAGCAGCTTGTTCGGTCTCCAAACGCTGGCGCTCCTGCTCGGCGGCTTGCTCTTGACGTTGCCTCTCTCGCTCAGCTCGCCGATCGGTTTGCCTTTCCTGCTGCTCATCCGCACGCTCGGTTCGTTGTTCAGCCGGCTGCCTTAATTCTTGACGCACTTCTCGAATGCGGTCCTCCCGGGCTCGCTGCTGGTTTTCCCTGAGCCGCCGTTGGACACGTTCACGATCAGGTTGGCCACGCAGGTTTTGCCAGCCACGACTTGTCTCTACTTGCTCCGAACGGCGCTCAACCTGGGGCCTTACCCGTCGGGTCTGCTCCAAGATAGGAACGACGGCTTGCGCTTGTTCCACACGCCAATTCTGCCTGCGCCCTTCACCACGCCGGCGTTCGATTTGGGTAACCGGTGCGCGCCGATCGATCAACGGCTCAACCCGGTTATAGGTAGGGCCATAGTTGATGATGGTGGTTTCTTGGTTGATGACTTGCCGGTGGATGTGAGTGATATTTACGGAGTTTTCCACAATTGTGACACTACGCTCGGGCGGCAGTGCATGAGCCCGTGAGTTATCCGCAGTGAGATGTTGATACGGCACGAAGGTGTAAGCCGATGGGCCAAAATCGATCTCTACATCAACGCGAATGCCGTTTCCACGCCAGGACGCCTCAGGAGGGAGGGGAGCCCAGCCGATGTAATCATCTGTCTCACGCCAGCTAACCCAGGCGGGAGCCCATTCATCATCAGGAATCCAGACCCAACCGTATTCATACGTGTGAATCCATCGCCCGTAGTGGTAGGTGGCCCAGCCGAAGGGCTCATCCGAGACCCACAGCCAGCCAGCATCCGAATTAACCCAGCCACCATCGTAGTAGGGACGCCAATCGTCGTTTTGTGCGACTTCCGGTTGCCACACATAGCCGTAGGTGTCGACCTCATACCATTCGCCGAGAGGCGCTAATTCCTCATAGAAGACTTCATTGACCGGACCAGACCAATCGGTTCGTACGGGCTCGGGAGTAGCCGCAGCCCATTCTTTCTCCGCGTTTAAGCGCTCCATCTCCTGGCGCGAGGCTTCTTGCTCGGCTTGAAAGCTTTCTTCGAGTTCGCGCTGACGTCTTTCTTTTTCGGCCTGATCCATCTGCTCCTGCAGAGCCAGGCGGTCCAGCTCCAGGCGTTCCCGCTCGAATTCGAGGCGTTGCTCTTCTAAGCGAAGTCGTTCCCGGTCCAAGGACAGCTCGGCCGCTTGGCGATCAAGCTCAAAGGACGCGGTGTCCACCGAACTCTCCTCCGGGGGCTGACAGCCAACTAGAAAAAATGAGAGAGTGAGTGGGAGAAGAGCACCAGGGATTTTCACACCTGTAATGACGCTCTACAGTAAGACTTATTCAAGCGCTCAAGTCATCGAATTAGGTGGGTATTGCCAGCACGAGGGGTTTCCTCATACTCTCAGCTCAAGTATGCCATGAGTGCCGATTGCCCACTTGGAACAAGGCTTTGTGAAATTTTCACAATTTACTTGCTCCCGTCACTTCGCCGGGCAAGCTTTGGTTAATCTCTTGCCGAAGGCTTCACCGCGAAGCGAAGCCCAAGTAGGCTACCAGAAAAGAACATTTGCAAAATGAGAGGTGACAGAACGCAAGGCAGCAACCAGTCACCCGAGCAGGCTTGCATTGTAATCTCTTCCGTGGACAGTCACAGGTCTGCCTCAATCACCCTCAATTGCGTTTTCCGGACAACGTCAGGAGCTAATCGAATCTGGCTCGTACCAGACCGAGCATCACTCGACGAAATCGTGACGCTAGCACGCCTTTGGCAACGACGAGGCAAAGCGGTTGATGTGCTTGCTTCCGGTTGTGCTGAAGCCAATCCGGTCGAAGCTTGGAATGAGATTTGGCGGAACTGCATGTGCCCAGGTGTGGTTTTCCTTCGATCTGGAGTCAGGCTCACGCCCGGATGGCTTAAGCTTATGCATGGCACGGCGTATTCATCGCCACGAATATCCAGTGTTGGTGTGCTTTCCAACCAGATAGGCCAAAACGCCAACGAATCCTGGAGTATTCCCCATCTCGTGAGTATGGTTGATGCGGGTAAATCTTTAAAAGACATGTGCTTAGGTCCCCTGCCAGCGCCCAGGATACCTGGATGGCCGTGCATTTTGCTCAATTCTTACTCGCTGCAGCTGATGAGCGGCTTGGACCATGAGGTTTTTCATGAGATCGAACCTGCAGTTGAGGAGTTTCTTGGCCGCATCTCCAATTCTGGTTTGGAACATGTCATCGAACCCAGGGTGTTCGGGGCGGACATGGCGAATACTGCTCCCAGCATGCTCCAGGTTCCGTCGGACTCTGCCATTCCTCAAGAAAGTGATTCAGAGTCCATAGGCAACATCTCAATGAACCTCGCTCATTCATTGTGGCAAATGGCTGCGGACCGAAATCATTTGATCGATGCTTGCTCGGATCAGAGCGGGCATTCTCTATTATACGTGATTTTCAAAGGAACCGGGGGAACGATTCACACCAATAACGACCTCATGCAGGAGGTCAGCAAAGATCATCCCACCTATGTTCTCATTACTGAATCCGCCTCGTGGACGCTAGAAAAAGTGAGGCATGGGGCAAGTAATGAATTGTTGGGCAACTACGAGTTGCCGGACGTATTCTGTCCAGAACACGACACACCCTTGAGCCATAGGCAATTGTTTGGGCAGATTATTCAAGCTTTGCGAGTGGCCTGTGTCCATTTCCGTCATTTTTTAGGGTCAGGGCCGGAGTTGGTTGGCATAGCCAAGGAGCATGGTTGCAGGACGGTGGTTTCTGTTCATGATTTCTACTCCCTTTGCCCGACGATTCAGATGGTGGACGCATCCGGGGCATTCTGCGGAGGGGATTGCTTCAACAGTAGAGCTGAAACCACCGGTTGCGAGGATTGTACGGAATATAGTTACCTTTCCTCTGTGCCTCTCACGCATCGTCTGAGGAACGACTTTATTCATATTTGGAGGAAGCGCTTCCGAGAGGCTCTTTTGGGCGCAGATTATTTGATCACCACGTGCCAGACGGCCGTCGAACTTGTGAATCGCAACCTCAATCTACCCGCAACAACGGCATGGAGAGTTATTGAGCATGGTCGAGAGCAGGCCAATAGAACCAAGCCCGCGAGTGAGGAACCCGACACCTGCAAGATCATTCAACTTGTCCTCATCGGTTTTATTAATGAACCCAAAGGAGCTTTGCTGGTGCCTCAAATCGCTCAGATCCTCTCAGAAAGCACTTTGAGGTATCACTTTCATGTGGTGGGAGAGATCGCGATCCAGCCTCATGATCTCCCTCAAAATTTCACCGTGCATGGCAAGTATGCACGGGCTCATTTGGACTCCGTCCTCAAGGCGATTCAACCTTCTCTTTGTCTGGTGCCTTCCATTTGGCCTGAGACCTACTGCCACGTGCTGACTGAAGCATTGATGAACCGTATTCCTGTGATTGTCTCTAATATGGGGGCTCTCCAAGAGCGTGTGCAGCGTCATGGGGGCGGATGGTTAGCGGACCCTCAATCTCCTCAATCCTGGGCGATCGCGATCAATCAGGCTTGCAGCAATATTGACGATTACCGAAAGAAAGCCGCGGAGGTGGATCGATACATGGCAGTGCCACTCGAGAAAATGGCAGACGACTATCGTGTAATTTACCGGGAGCTTCTGGCCTGATTATCCAACCGCTCTTTGGCTTTATGTTTAAACGTTTGTTGCGTCGATGGACCAGGAATACTCCACCTGCAGACCCTGACTTTTTTGAAGCGGCTCCAGAGGTTATCTCCCCATGGAAGGTCGTTGCAGCACTTCGCGGCAGGTTATGCGAGCTTGGTTTTCACGACCGTGCGCTTCGGGATTTGAAGCACATGGCCACCCAAGCCCCAACCGCGAAGGAGCGCGGGGTGGCGGCGTATGAGCTTGCGTTTTGGTTTTCACATCTCCAAGAGACCTCTGCCGCAGTTCAAGCCCTGAGATGGATCAAACACCTGCGAAACAACTATTGCCATATAAAGTGGCACATCCCCCTGACCATTCTTGAGGCTGAAGCTTTCCTTAAGCAAGGTCGAAGGGAATCCGCACTAAACGCGCTATCTGCACAGCTCCAAAAATTCCCGAATGACCGGAACCTCCTGCTAGCCAAGGCAAACGCTGCAAATCAAAGTGCCTTTCAACAAAACTCTCAGGCAAAGGCCAAGCTCGACACCTTGAATAAACTTTTCCAGATGAGCAACATGTCATCTGTTGATTTCGACGTCGAAAGTGATGCCTCCCCGATCGACTGCATACGAGGAAAAAGCCAGGAGCGATTTCAGATGGAGATCTCCCCCGACGTCGCAATGGTTTCTATCATTGTTCCATTCTTCAATGCGGAATCAACGATTCGCACAGCCCTGGAATCCTTACTTTCCCAGACTTGGCATAATATCGAAATCCTTGCCGTCGACGATCAATCCACAGATTCCTCCTGTGACGTGGTGCGGGAGTTCGCAGAGCGTGATCCACGCGTGACGTTGCTTCACACTCCCTTTAATGCGGGTCCGTATGTGGCAAGAAATCTGGCATTAACACGTGCCCAGGGTGAGTTCATTACGTGTCACGACGCCGATGATTGGTCACATCCGCAAAAGATCGAAATTCAGGTTGGGAAGCTGATTCAATCTCCGTCCGCTACTCTTGCAAATATCTCTATGCAGACGAGAGCCTTTTCAAATTTATCGTTCTATAGACGAGGTAATCGCCAAGGATATGTGGCTCCCAATTGTTCCTCATTACTCTTCAGAAAGTCGCCGGTCTTTGAGGCGCTGGGTTTTTGGGATTCCGTGCGATTTGGTGCTGACGATGAATTGCTTTCGAGGCTCTATCAAATTTTTGGAAGCGAATCGGTTTTGATTTTAGACAATTATTTTTGCTCTATTCAGCGGCAGCATGAGGAGTCTCTTACAGGAAACCCCTTGTTTGGATTTCATGGCTGGCCATTCGGAGTGCGGTTGGCATACAAACTCCACTCTGAGCACGATCACAAAAACTCAGATTCGCTTAAATACTCGAAGGTTTATGAGCTCTCAAGGTGTAGGGAAATTTTTCCCATCAGCATAGAAAATCAGTCCCGGGCGGCTGAATCCTTGGACCTAGTTATAGCGTTCAACTTCCCGGTCGCCTCAATGATCTTGTCTGAGCTGAAAAATAGAATGGAACAACGAGAGCATCTTCGATTCGGATTGGTGGCGATACCGAAATACATTGATAATCATGTGTCCTCAAATCACCCATGGGCTCCGGCTACAATAATGTTTCCCGGGCAAAGGCTTCTGCAATTTGGAGAAAATGTTCGAACGGAGCAACTGTGGATCCTTTCAGATGGCAGCCTGCAAATGGATAGCAAGCACTTGCCGGCGATTGAAGCTTCGCAGGTTAACATTTATGCACCATGCCAACTCTCTTCAGCGGCATGTGGGGAAGTCGTAAGGCAGACCCTGCTCTGGGTGCTTTGTGATATGGCTCCAAGGTTCAAAGTATTAGACGAGTTCGGTGACGATTTGCAGTCTCTATTGAGATCCGGGTAAGGCGGCTCAGCTGGTGGATATCCAAGAGAGGGCCATTAAGCATTTGTGCGCGGTTTGTGGTTCGTGCGCGTGTCGTCCTCAGCGTTCAAACCCCATGAGCTCAAACTCAAATTGAGAGCGTTCGAAGATTGTTTGGCGTTGAGAGGCGGTCAATATTTCCCGTGCAGGGCGGCGGTCCTTGCGGGCGTGACCTTTGGCGCGAGGCAGGTCATTAGGAACTGACTTCCCGATGGAAGCTGAAAAATCGCGAAGACTCGGCCAGAGTTGGTCGAAATCGATGATCTTGTCGACGATAACTTTGTCTCCCTCTGTATAGCGCCGCTTATCGCTAAAATTCGGATGGGAGATCACATCCTCAATGATTTCCCCAATAGGGCGTGAATCCACCTGCGAGGTTCGCCACCAATAGGCTCGGGAAATGGCTTTTTCGTATGGGTGGCGTTCCACCGCAAAGGTGAAGGCGCGCTCCCACAGCTCAGGCAATTTATTTCGAACCTTGAGTGCCGGCATATGACAGAAAAATCCATTCTGGCGAAGCGGCTTGCGCAGAGCCATGTGAAGGCGTTCCGCTTCTTGTAGGTCCCGTTGTGCGACGGCTTGAATGTAAGCACTGCTTAATTCTGGAGGCCCGCCGAAGTTGCGTGGAAGACCTTCATAGTCTAATCGCAGCATTTCATCCTCGGGAATCATGGGGCTGATAATGTCCTCGCTCGAACACCATGAGCTGAGCACGATTTCAACACTTGTCCCGGCGGTTTTTCGAGTTTTGATGAAAACAAAGTTCTGACTGTATGATGCAATCATTGTGTCTTTAAGGTGGAAGATATGCCGCTTCAGAAAACATGGCAAGTCCGTGAACACAATCTCGAGGGTCGCTGGAAAGTTTCATGCTATCGACCGTACAGCCCCACGCTCCGTGTTTGAGTACATGCCTCCATTTCCAGTTCGCGGACAAAAGCAAAATCGGGCAGATCCATGATGGCTTCGCACTCCACCAAAAATCCGGCCCCCCAAACTCCAGCCTTGACCCCCACCCATGACTTTCTAAGTTTCACTCCTAAGCGGCTGCACTTTTTCTCAACCGAGCTCGCTTTTTCCGGTGGCTGGAGTTCCATAGCAGCCTACGGTTTTGTAGCGAGTTGATTGTCGCATGTCGATCCCATCTAGTCGTTTATGCGAATTTACTATGTCACGCCCGATCTCGCACTTGCACATGTGGGGCAGCAAGCGTACAGGGACGCCCAGCTGAGGGTGATCGATGGCTTGGGGCTCCGCAAAACCACGGTCCATAGGCTTACGCTCAAGGCTTTAGCCCGTTCACAAGCGAATGAAACTTTCGTGTCTCAGCTCAAGCCCAGGGATGCCTTGATCGTTAATGGCTCGTCGGCCTTCAGCTTGGGTTTCGAGCAAGGCACCATCGCCTTACTTTCCTCGGCACATGCCAAAGGGTGCAAGACCGTCGTGCTCGACGCCGTCATCCCATCTTCCTCCTCTGACCTCTCATGGATTGAGGCCTGCTCGGCAATCCTCGTCAGCGATCCCTGCAGTCATACTCGACTGGCGGAGATCGGAGCTAGAGTCCATCGAACGGTTCCGGGATTGGTGGCGGCACGATTCTTAGATACCAAGCCTCTGCCTACGATCGGCAGGATTCTCGTTACGGACTACCCAATGGCGGATACCATGACGTCAGGGCGGACCATTAGCTCGCTCATCGTCACGCTTGAGGAAAGGCTACATTATCATCCCATGGCCAGCGTGTTTTCAGCGGCGTGCTGGCCACAGGCACTCTCCTCCTTCCGCTCGGTCCAGTGCGTGCTTTCCGCACAGGCGGAAGCCTGTTATCTCGCGGCGCTCACAGGGCGCCCATTTGTGATGCTGTTGGACACGGGGGGGCAAATGGAGGCAATACGTCAATTTATGGGTGAGTTCATTCCTGTGCTCGATTCCCCCGGGACTCTGGATGCCGCCATTGCAGATGCCTGTGCGCATGGCGAGGACTTTTCCCGGTTGACCGGGTGCGTGGATTCATCACTCTTTATTTCTCAGGCGAGTAGAATTCTCCGCCGAGCACTTTTCGCTTGGCCAAAGCGATGTTTTTTAGGTGGCTTGAGCTATCTGGATGAAAAAACTGCCGGTTGGCAAAACCCGAATGTTGGAGATTTCCCTGCATGTTTTGAAGCCGCGCTTTCCGCCGGCAAAGAGAGTCTGGTTGTCGAAATTCTCCAGGCGCTCGATCTGGCCAGCCCTTCCATACGTGCCCAGGCCGCCTGCGCCGCCATTCCGGTTTTAAAGCAGAAGCATTGCTTCAAGGATATCATCGCCCTGGAAAGCCTGTGGAATCTCCCCAGCACCCCAGAGATACTCTACGCGATCGCCGATGCTCACTTCCATCTTGGACGTTATGAATCCGCCTTGGCAAGGTTTCTCAAGATTGAGACAGGGAGTGGGAAACTTGGGCACAAAGCAAAGCAAATGATCGAATGGATACGCTTCCTCCATGGGGACTTCTCTTCTGGCTGGCCCTCTTATCCCAGTAAACCACTCCGGCCACCTGAGATAGTGCCTGGTCGGGAGCATCAGAGAGTAACCGTTTTTGATGCTCGGGATCGGCACGAACTCGAGTCTTGTTTCGGTTTGTGGCCATGGGCGCCTGATGCCGGCCCTGTTGAAAAGCTTCTTGTTTGGCTTGACTTTCACGCCAGTCTTGGTGGCGAAATTCTTGCCACCCGACCATTGCGCATCTTCTGTTCTCAGTTCTTGATTCGAAGGGTGGTGCTTGCTGTCGACCCCCGGCTTGAGGCCCTGTTCGTG
The DNA here is from genome assembly GCA_036804205.1 of Verrucomicrobiia bacterium. Taxonomy (GTDB): domain Bacteria; phylum Verrucomicrobiota; class Verrucomicrobiia; order Chthoniobacterales; family CALDSX01; genus DAIRSW01. The sequence goes on from DAIRSW010000109.1 coordinate 9,403, forward strand.
GCAAGTTTTCCAGAATATGAAGTCATTTCTAAGTGTGCCCCCCGAAGCAGCAGCCAAACCACCTGCAACGCCTACATTCTTGCCCGTGATATTGCAGGATATACCATTAAGTGTGAGCATGACTTTCGCAAATTTTCTGGCGATACCATGCGCTTGCCGGCCCGTTCCGCGTTGCCTCCCGCCCCGCCTTACTTCCAGCC
>DAIRSW010000110.1:0-1834 GCA_036804205.1 Verrucomicrobiia bacterium
GTTTGCATACCAAGACCAATTTGATGCACCAACTCGCCAAAGTGAAACGCGCTTTAACAAAACAAGATCCGACCGCACCTCACGAGACGTTTTTAGTGATCGACGCCACCACCGGCGGGAACGCGGTGAAGCAGGCCAAGGAGTTTCATCAAGCTATTGGTTTGACTGGAATCATCCTCACCAAGCTTGATGGAAGCGGTCGTGGCGGGGCTGTCGTCGCCATCCAGGAGCAAGTGGGGTTGCCGACCGTTTACGTAGGAGTGGGTGAAAGCCACGACGATCTTCGGCCATTTAAGCCTACCGAATTCGTTCAGGAGCTCTTGTAGAAAGCCATTGTTTTGAGCAGTTCCAAACAACCTGTTGTCGCGAGTTATTGCAGCAGCTTCCTGAAAGCTGAGATGCTCCATATCTACCGACAAGTCACCCAGCTCAAAAAGCACCAAACGGTTGTGCTCACCCAGCAGAGAGAAAATGAGGAGCGATATCCATTTTCGCCGGTGGAATTGGTTAAGCCCATCAAACTACCACTGCTGGAAAGAGCTCGTTCAAAGTATGTAGAGAAAGACCCTCCCTTTGTTTATCGTGGCCACTCCAAGTCGATAAAAGCAATCCTAGGGAGGCATAAAGCGCAGGCCATGCACATTTACTTCGGTCATACCGCAGTATCGCTGCTGCCATTGATTCAGGCATGGAGCAAACCATGTTTGGTTTCATTTCATGGAGTGGACGCCCGCCCACGACCGGAAGAGCCGTACTACGACTCAGGAATGCGCAAAATGTTGCAAGCAGTGCGACTCGTGTTGGTGCGGAGCCAATCCCTCGCCGATCGACTTTTGTCATGGGGCTGTCCAGAGCACAAGATCCGGCTAAATCGTGCTGGAATTCCCATGGACGCATTTCCTTATTTCCAAAGGCAGGAACCCAAAGATGGCGCTTGGGTTATTGTGCAGGCTTGTCGGCTTATTGAGAAAAAAGGTTTGCCTACCACCATCCGGGCTTTCGCCCAGTTTTCTCAGAAGCATCCCCTAGCAAGGCTGATTTTGGCCGGGGAAGGACCAGATCAAACGGGTTTAGAACAGCTGGCGGAAGATCTAGGGATACGCGCCAAGGTCGATTTTGCGGGATTCTTAGATCAAAAAGCTTTAGCGGCGCTCTATGGTGAAAGTCATATCTTCATCCATCCGAGTCAAACCACTGCAGCTGAAGATCGGGAGGGAGTACCTAATTCCTTGATGGAAGCGATGGCCACCGGATTACCAGTGGTGGCAACGCGACACAGCGGTATCCCAGAATTGGTGGAGGAAAACCGGTCGGGTATTTTGGTAGAGGAACAAGACGTGCAAGGAGCCGCGCAAGCGCTTTTAGAGCTTGCAGAGCGACCGGAATATCGGAAGGGTCTTGGGGTAGCCGCCGCACAACGAGTGAGGGAGCGTCACGAGCTGCACGAGCAAATTGTAAAACTTGAGGATTGTTACGAGGAGCTGTTGACTCTGCCTTTCTGAAAATGGAACGCAGGCGTTGCACTAGAAACAACAGCTCGTCGCTGCCACAGTCGATGTTAGGAAACGGGCGTGATTTTGCTTTCCTCACTGTGGGATTTGGCCATGGTGCTTGTAAAATTGATGAGTTCTTCAAATCCTCGCCCCTTAGTGGTCAGTCTGTGCGGCACCTTTTTAAAGCCGGAGATGCAAAGCGTCTACCGGCAAGTGGCTAATTTGCAGAACTGGCGGACCATCGTCTACACCGAGCAACGAATCGAGGAAGAGCGCTTTCCATTCGAGCCAGTGATCACGCTCAAAAAGAAATCGTTCCGCGCTCGTGGGAATTTCTTGTG
>DAIRSW010000110.1:1844-9588 GCA_036804205.1 Verrucomicrobiia bacterium
GGCGTTTTTACTGGAAGCATCTCCGTGGTGTTTGGCCGCCTCCCGGTTGGGAGCCGCCGCTGCCTCCGCGTGACTTTGAGTTCTGCGATCTGGTGGCCCGGCTAAAACAGGACCAACCGGAAGTGCTTCATATTTATTACGGGCACAAAGCGAGAAAGTATCTTCCCCTGGTCGAAAAATGGGGAGGACCCTTGGTGGTCTCCTTCCATGGAGTGGATGTGGCTGCTGCTCAAGATAAGGCGGAGTATGCGGCCACGTGGGAAGAGCTTTTTCAATACGCAAAGGTGGTAATGGCTCGCAGTCAGTCTCTTCTCGACAAGCTCAAAGAAATGGGTTGCCCGAATGAAAAGTTGGTGATGAACCGGACGCCTATTCCGATGGATCATTGCGTGTTTCAGGAAAAAGAGCCGCCGGCTGATGGGCAATGGCGATGCATCCAAGCCTGCCGCCTGATTGCCAAGAAAGGTTTGCTGACTACGCTGCAAGCATTAGAGACGGTCTTGCCGAAGCGACCGGGTTTGCAATTTCTCATTGCCGGGGAAGGGCCACTTCACGATAAGTTGAAGAAGGAAATCAGCCGCCGTGGGTGGCAGGAGCAGGTGCAACTTTTGGGCTGGGTTGATCAGAAGCATTTGATGGAGCTTTTTTCCCAGTGCCATTTCTTCCTGCACCCTAGCGAAACGCAGGCCAGTCAAGACCAAGAGGGTATCCCTAATTCAATGTTAGAAGCGATGGCCTGTGGGTTGCCGGTGGTAGCAACCTGGCATGGAGGGATCCCGGAAGCCATGGAGCATGAACGAGACGGCTTGCTGGTTCCGGAGCGAGACCCGGACGCTCTGGCGGCGGCAATTCTCCGGTTGACCGGGGAGGCTGATTTTTATCAGCAAAGCTCACGGCAAGCAGCGAAAACCGTGCGGGAACGTTTCGCTTTGGAGCAACAAATCAAGGCGATGGAGAGGGCCTACGATCGGGCGGCTCGTCGATAGCAGTTTTGGTGTTTGAATGTTGCGGGTAGGTGACTCTTTTTTGTTTCTTGGGCGCTGTTTAGAAGAAAAATGAGAAGACATCACATTTTTCTTGGACATCCAGGGCAAGACCATTCAATACTATAAGATCGTGATCAAAAAGTTCACTCCGCATTCCAACCAACCCAGTGATCCTGCCGATGAGTTCGACGAGTTCGATGAGGAAAATGTCTCCGACGTTTCTGATTCGGGTGAGCTCAACGATTCTTCGCAATTGTCAGCTTCGCCTTTGGTTTCGCACACGACCCAACAATCTTCCAATCTTCCAACACCAAGCCTCTACAGCGGTTCTGGTTCCTCACCTTCGGTGGGTTCACATTCGCCCATCTCTACAGATTACAGTATGAAAAAAAATATTCTCGCAAACGACGTCGAAATTAAAGGCACAATTAAATTTGAGGATGAACTCATCTTTGATGGAAGACTTGAGGGCGAAGTTCATTCCGAAGGTACACTTATCCTCGGGGAAAATTCTGACGTGCAAGGAGAAGTGCAAACCAAATCAGTCAGCCTATCCGGCAAAGTGCAGGGCAATATTACCGTTCAGGAAAAATGTGAACTCAAAGGGCGAGCGCAACTTATCGGTGATCTCAAGGCTGCACGCTTAGTTATTGAAGAAGGTGCTACTTTTGTGGGTCGTTCCGAAGTCACGCCCAATCGCGTCAACATGCCACGGCAAGAAGGTGCTAGCGGACGAACCGATGAAGGCCGCGCTGCAGCCGGTGCTCGATAGACTCCGCGACGAGCTATTGAGAAAACCCATTCGGCTCAAGGTATGACTTTGCTTGTCGCCGCCCTTTGTGATGCGGCTACTGATTACCATGGCAAGCTCAATATTCTTGGCGCTTTCGACACCATATTCAGTCAGAACTTTCCGGCGGTTCATCCCCACTGCTGCTTGGCTTTGAGGATGCTTTTCGCTAAGGATGAAGAGGGCACTCGGCAACTTGAGGTCAATCTTATCAATGCCGATGGGCAAGGAATGATCCCGCCAGTCAAAATCCCTGTCCGAGTGGTGGTGCCTGACGAAGTCGATGCTGCCTCGCAGAATGTGGTCATCAATATGCAGCAGCTTCGCTTTTTGGAGCCTGGTCAGTATGCCTTCGATATCACCTTGGATGCGATTCACCGAATCAGTATCCCCCTGCGCGTGGTAAGCGTTGCTCCACCTGCCGAGCAGGAAACCCCATTTTAGCGAGACCCTTGCGATTGAGGTCTTGTTCTCTCATGACTTTTCGTTCAAGTTAAGCTCATGAAAAGACCGGAGGCTTTTGCAAACATTCAGCACGCATGCCTGTGCGCGATTTTGGGTTTGGGACTTGTGTTAACCGGCTGTGAGTTTGAAGCTCAAGACCTCTCTTCACTGACGCCTCAGCCAACGCCTATGGACACGATCCGGCGTGCCATTCTTGAGGATCGATTGGAACGAGCCTCATTACTGTTCGAGGAAGCCCAAGAGGATCCCGAGGCAGCTCTCGCTTTGATCGGCGAAAGAATTAAAACCGCAGGAGCAGGCAATCTCCTTGGAGAAGCTCTTGAGGTTGCCGTAAATGCTGCCCGCGCTGGACAAGGGGCGCGGACCCGGCAGGCAGCCCGCTTGTTGCGATTTGGAACGGCGCTTGCGACAACCGCGCTTGAAAGACACGCTCATCCTTCCGGCGCATTTTATTTGCACGATGAACTATCCGGAGAAGACGCGCAGGATTTATGGTTAACACTTCCGTCCGGGACCGCCCGTTATGGTAATCGAATGGTGGATGCTTGGGATTTGACCGTCGAAGACCTTTCGCCAAGGCAGATCTCGCTATTTAAAAGCAAAATGGAACGCACCGGAGCGTGGATCTACCAAAATCCAATACTGGGGACAGAACCCTTGCCAACCAGCTTAGGGTTGTTGCGCCTGTTGTGGCGATTAGGCGGAATTCTGGAAAAGCCGGAATGGCAGAGTTGGTCGATCGCAACAGCCGACCAACTCTTTGAAGTTACTGACGGAATGACCGGTTGGTTTCATAGGGATGGTAAGCCCCTTCCTCTGCCTGAGCAGGTAGAGCTTTGTCGTGCTCTATCTTTGTATGCGTGGACCACCAAAAATTCTGAAGCTGCTCAAAAGCTGAAAGAAGTGGTTCGCACGCTTCTAGCTTTTTCCGCCCCCGACCTGAGCCTTGCAGTGCAAAACCCGGCTGCAAATGCTCATGAGCAAAACGGACGTCCGACCTTTCTTCAAGTACCTGGTGAAGCAATTTTGGCGAGCGCGGCGCTTGGTGACCCGGATGCCGCAGCCCTGGTCCATGCTGATCCAATCGTGGAGTGGAGTGAAGATTTATCTTTGTGGCAGGCGGTGTTTGAGGGTGATGCTTCTCCGGCAGCAGAAGTGAGCACCGAGCGCGTTACGTACTTTCAACCGCTCGAAACCTGGCGAGTTCGCGTCGGTCCATGGATTATTTGGTTCTCCGGCTCGGCTCGAAGTGGCTTGCCACCCGGCGTTGCTGCAGTTTGGCATGATGAAGAAGGTGCCTACATCTGCTTGCCCGGCTTAGTGGCAGAAGAGCAGGCCTCCGCGATGACACGTGAGTTGCGACTTCCGGATGTTTTTGATCGAATCCTCGGCATTCAAAGTCTTCGTGGAGGTCGCGAAGCCAATGTCGTGCAAAACTTTAGTTTAAGCGAAGAGGACGACGTGGTCGCCCTCACGTGGCAGCAAACCTTGCTCTCAGAGTTCGGTACGGCAGCGGCCAGTGTCTTGATTGCCTTGCGTGTCGACGAGGAAAAGTTAACCGTCGACTTACGCTCATCCCCTTTGGCGATGGATGTGGTGGTAGGCGTTCCCCTTCGTAAGGATATTTATCAATACTTCGCCTTATGGGACACTGAAGCCCTCCAAGCGATGCGCGAAGGATTTTTGCCAAAGGATCGTGCCAGTGAAGGTCCGGGACCTTGGGAGCTGCCAAACGAAGACGAACTAGGTCTACAAATTGATAGGGCCATCTACTTCTTCCAACTTCATGAAGCGCCGCCTCGTAGCCTCATTTTGGCAAACCTTGGTAGCAGCACCAGGATGGTCAACAGTCAACCTTGGTATGGAGTCGTTCTGCGGGCGAATGAAGAGCCTTCACTCCTACAGTTCTCGATTCGGCGGGTTACCACAATACCCTCCCGACTGCCTAAGCCGCAGAGTGAGTGAGTTGGGTCGCCGGCATACGAAGTGTCCGGGTTTGTGAGGTGATAGAGTGGCAATAATGGATGTGACAATCCAGAGACCCCCGATTTCTCTATGTTTTGCAAATACCTCGTGATAAATTCCCCCTCATATGGACACGTCCTTTGCCATTAAGTCAACACCACCAACTCAGCACCAAGAACTTATCAAGTGGGTCTACGACTGGGCTGCTATACTTAAGCCCGATGCCGTCCATTGGTGCGATGGTTCTCAAGAGGAATACGACGCTCTGTGCGAGGTTCTTGTCAAAAACGGCACCTTCAAAAGATTAAATCCTGAAAAACGACCGGGTTCATTCCTGGCACTCTCCGACCCGTCCGATGTGGCAAGGGTTGAAGATCGAACCTTCATCTGCTCTCGGCGCAAGCATAATGCGGGGCCCACCAACAACTGGATGGCTCCGGAGGAAATGAAAACTCTCATGCTGCAAAAGTATGAGGGAGCGATGCAAGGCCGGGTTCTTTATGTCATTCCTTTCAGTATGGGGCCATTGGGTTCCGAAATTTCCCATATTGGCGTAGAAATTACGGATTCGGCTTATGTGGTTGTCAATATGCGGATTATGGCTCGAGTCGGACAAAACGTTCTCGATTTTTTAGGAAGCGACGGAAAGTTTATTCCATGTGTTCACTCGGTAGGAAAGCCATTGACTTCAGGCGAGCAAGACGTGGCCTGGCCATGCAATCCGGACAAGTACATTGTGCATTTTCCCTCCGAGCGAGCCATTTGGTCCTATGGAAGCGGGTATGGAGGCAACGCTTTACTTGGCAAGAAATGCTTAGCACTGAGAATCGCATCCTGCATGGCTCGTGAAGAAGGTTGGCTTGCCGAGCACATGCTAATTCTGGGTGTTGAAAATCCGGAGGGCGAAAAAACCTATGTGGCTGCGGCCTTCCCCAGTGCGTGCGGAAAAACCAATTTTGCCATGCTGATTCCTCCGAAGGGTTTTGAAGGATGGAAAGTCTGGACAGTAGGCGATGACATTGCCTGGCTTAAACCTGGCGAAGACGGTCATCTCTATGCCATTAACCCGGAAGCCGGTTACTTTGGCGTGGCTCCAGGCACGGCTTACGAAAGCAACCCGGCCGCAATGGAAACCATCAAAGCCAACACCATCTTTACCAACGTCGCGTTGACACCCGAAGGTGATGTATGGTGGGAAGGCATGACGAAAGTCCCTCCGCCGAGACTTACCGATTGGCAGGGCAACGAATGGACCCCTGATTGCGGACGAGTTGCTGCCCACCCTAACGCACGTTTTACCGCTCCTGCTTCCCAATGTCCTAGTATTGACCCTGCTTGGGAAGATCCTAAAGGTGTGCCCATCAAAGCTCTCATTTTCGGGGGTCGACGAGCTACCACCATACCCTTGATCTTCCAAGCATTTAATTGGATGCACGGTGTGTATATCGGCGCGACTATGGGCTCAGAAACCACCGCTGCTGCGACACACGCAACCGGCCAGGTCCGGCGTGACCCGATGGCTATGCTTCCCTTCTGCGGATACCATATGAGCGACTACTTTGTGCACTGGATGGAAATGCGCCGATCCATCAAGCGCTTGCCTCGAGTCTTTCATGTGAATTGGTTTCGCAAAGGGGCACAAGGAGAGTGGTTGTGGCCGGGCTTTGGTCAAAATATGAGGGTCCTCAAGTGGATCGTGGATCGGTGCCACGGCAGGATCCCTGCTCACGAAACGGCCATTGGATGGATGCCATACTACGAAGACATCAAATGGGATGGTCTAGAAGAATTCCCCCGTGAACGCTTCGAAGAGTTGATGGAGGTCAACACCGAAGAGTGGCGTCGAGAAATCACTTCCCAGGATGAGCTTTACTTTAAGCTCTACGACGCGCTGCCTAAAGAAATTGTTTTCCAACGGGAACTGCTTATTGCACGAATCTAGCTTACTTATTGCCTGGCCTCGGATTCCGCGTAGTCCAGCTTCCGGACATGAAAGGCGTGCGGGACAGTGAGCGCGAAAAGGAAAGCGAGATAAATGCCCACGCTTGCAATCAAATGGTTCCATGGAGTGATTCCCGCGATAAACAACAGGCCAAGTAGCAAGAGTGCCGAGCCCAACCACAGCAAAAGGCCCGGCAAAAGCCAGTGAAATCGAGTTGGCTTTTGGCCCGCTAGGTAGAAGCGGATCCGGAAGAAATGCCTGAGCGAATGAAACAAGGTAAAGTATAGTGCAATCCAAACGAGGGGGGGGAGCAGGGCCGCAGTAAACGAGAGAACAAGTGTCTCGCCGCTTAGGAAAACGCGAGACCGCGACTTTAAGGACAATAAAAGATCTCCCGCAACGCAGATAAGACTTAGCGTGATTAAAGGGTGTTGGTAGGTGACAAGGTCTAGCGCAATCTGCCATTCTTGAAAAAGATTCTGTGTCTGCTCCGCCTGCCAACCGAGCGGCGACAACATAACCCAGCCTCCCCGAAGGACACTGTGAAGCACCGCAGGGCTTCCATTGACCTTGCTATGCCAAGGCATGATGTCCGCACTTCCCCAGTGCCAGGTGGTGAGAGCAAGCAGCAGAATCATACCCAGAGAGGGGGCCAAAAACCAAATGCATAAAGCACCTGCCGCCCAAGCCAGATAGACAAAACCCCAGATCAACACCGATCTCATTCTAGGAAAAGCCAGACTGCGAAGGTGAAAATCTAACGCCCCGTGAGGCAATCCGAGAAAAACGATGGAGGCAAGCATCAGGAACGACCCTGTCTTTGGGTTGTTCCAAAATGAGTAGGGTTGTCCTGCCCAACCTCCAATGATACACAAAAGATAGAGGCCCCAGCTCAATGCAAACCAGGCGAAAACAAAACCAGGTTTCATAGTCGTTTGTTTCTTCTACAAGGGACGCGGTAGAGCGACCTCGGGAGCTGGCAGGGTGGACGCATCGTGTGGCCGAACAAGTTCAGAAAGATAATCAATTGCCCCCTCAAGAAAGGGCAGCTTCGGTAAAACGGATATCACTTTGATAAGTGTTGAAGCCGAGGCCTTTTCCGCCATGAAAGAGGCCAATTCGTCGCCGGTGAGCGCGCTCATTAGTTTTTCAAATGCATCGGCCACCAGCTCGGGCCGCGACGAGAGCGTTGTCAAAAATACAGAATCCAGATGATCATAGAAGCCGAGCTTTTGAGAGACTGCGGTATCATTTGAAATCGCGGTCGCATCTGCCGAAGCTTGTTTTTGGATCCTGGCGAATGCATAGCCTGAAGCCGGTCGGATGGTTCCATAGTTGGCACCACGGTGATGACCAAGTAGTGGTGTTCGACGGTGGCGGAGCATAGGTAGCCAGCCCTGTTCGAAACCGAAGGATACACCCCGCGCAATTCCGAGTCTCTTTTTGTATCCGCTCAGCAGCGCACGGAGCTTCGATATGTCGAGTGGGTCCTTGGAGAAAACGGTATACTCCACCAGAGTGCGTTTGTCTTTTAATGGCAAAATATAGCCGAAACTTAGCGGATAGCCCAGGTCATCATCAATATCCATTAAGGTA
>DAIRSW010000111.1:0-9385 GCA_036804205.1 Verrucomicrobiia bacterium
TGGTTTAATTAGTTTCATTAGTTTCATTGATTGCGCTTGGCCGTGGCCTGCTGACGTGGGTTCCAAAACAGGAATCCGTCGCAAAGACACGCGAAAACCACCCGTTCGTCAAGTGAGGCTAATGACACACAAGACACTTCTTTTCTGCCCAACGCAAAAGGTCATAGACGATGAGGAAAGAAAAATCAGATCTGCGTGTTAACAATCTTAATACCGAAGGACGCGTGGTCCGCGGTGGCAGCTACTTCGAATCCGAGGCCGAAATCCGCTCCTCGTATCGCGACTTCGGCGCCACTCCCAGTGAGAATTACTTCGATATCGGTTTTCGCGTCGCGAGTATCCCTGAACCCTCGGCAGCCATTTTGATGCTGATGGGCTTGGGAGCACTGCTGCTCAGAAGGCGCGCGACCCGTTCCATTTAAACTTTAGTCCTTTTCCCTTTTCGTTTTCTTCTCTAAGCCGAGGCGGTTATTTGCCGCTCCGGCTGAAGAAGCGATACCACGAAGCGGTCGACAAAATTTTTGAAAAATCCGAGTGCCCGAGAAGAACTGCCGGTTGCTCTCACAAAATGGTATGCCTACACGAAGTGGGTTCTGGATCGTGTGGATGGATTGCCCAAGAACCAGCGCTTCGTTTTGGGCACCCGTGAGTCACCTTTGACATGAAGATTATCGTGGATGCCGCAGTGAAGGTTCCCTCACTACTTGGCCCGGCAGATCTATGAGGTTTCTCTAGCGATTGCCTTTGGACGGTTGGTTTTTGCCTACTGCGCTTCCTCAAGAACGGCTTCCAGGTATTTGCGGTAGTCACTGTTGGCCATCTTAGCCATGCGCGCTTGCAATTGTTCCTGGTTGATGAAGCCCATCCTGAGTGCCACTTCCTCAATGCAGCCGATCTTGAGTCCCTGACGGTTCTCGATCGCGGCTATGTAGCTGCCCGCTTCCAACAGGGAGTATGGCGTGCCCGTATCGAGCCAGGCCACGCCTCGGCCCAGGAGTTCCACTCGCAACTCATCACGCTCGAGGTAGACCCGATTCACGTCGGTGATCTCAAGCTCGCCGCGTGCTGACGGCTTCAGGTTTTTGGCAATATCCACAATCTGCTGGTCGTAGACATAAAGACCAGGCACTGCGAACTGACTCTTCGGTTGGGTCGGTTTTTCTTCGATAGAGAGCACTTTGCCTTCCTTGGAGAACTCCACCACCCCGTATCGTTCGGGATCACTCACTCGATACCCAAAAATGCACGCACCATCCGGCTGCTGAAGGGCGCGCCGCAAAAAATCCAGCTTCCCGTAGAACAAATTATCACCAAGAATCAAAACCGCTCCATGGTCTTGAAGAAAATCTTCGGCAATAACAAAAGCCTGGGCGATTCCCTCCGGCTTGGCTTGCTCGCGATACTCAATCTTCATGCCCAGATCCGAACCGTCGCCAAGAAGGGACTCAAAAACTGGAAGATCCTTTGGCGTAGAAATGATCATGATTTCCTTTAGTCCACCCAACATGAGCGTGGACAAGGGATAATAGATCATGGGTTTGTCGTAAATCGGCAGAAGCTGTTTGCAGACGATTTGAGTAAGAGGCTGTAGACGGGTGCCGGCTCCTCCGGCCAGAATAATTGCTTTACGCGGGACGCTTGACATCGCAGGCAGATAAGCAAAAAACGAGGAGAAGGCAAAGCACAAAGCAGTCAGGAGCGATTTTTTTGAAGCTGATGGCTCAGTTGCGTCAGTTCAATGGAACAGGCCTCCCGGGGAGTTCAAGAATGGTCTTCCTCCCGCCTGGATGGATTGGGTCCAAACCAGCATTTGTGCGATCGGGTTTGACAGGCTCGCCGTCCTGGCTACTAACGAATGTCTGCTTGCGCGTGGTTTTTAGCCCGCCGAAGCTGCGGGGACTTTGATAAATCCCCGCTCGCAAGAAAGCTTTTATCAAATTCAACACCCTCGTTTTAACCCGCAATCTCAAATATGCCTCCTGCTCAACGCACTGCCGCCGCCCGTAAAACGGCTTCTTCGAACTCCGCAAAAAAATCCTCTACCACCTCCAGCGGACGTAAATCAAAGTATGTTTACAATTTTGGAGGCGGCAAAGCAGATGGCGACGGTTCCCTCAAAGCTCTGCTGGGCGGAAAAGGCGCGAACCTCGCCGAAATGACCCGCATTAGCCTGCCGGTGCCTCCTGGATTTACCATCACCACCGAGGTCTGCACATATTACTACGCCAACGGGCGCAGTTATCCTAAAGAGCTCCAGGCTCAGATCGAAGCCGGCGTTGCCAACATGGAACGCCTCCTTAAACTCAAATTTGGTGACACCACAAAGATGCCCCTCCTCGTCGCTGTTCGCAGTGGCGCGCGGGATTCCATGCCAGGTATGATGGATACCATCCTCAACCTTGGCCTCAACGACGGCTCGGTAAAAGCTCTCGGAGAAGCGACCGGAAATGAGCGTTTCGCATGGGATTGTTATCGTCGATTCGTTCAAATGTATGGTGACGTCGTTCTGGGCGTGCAAAAACTCCCCGAAGAGGATCACGAACCATTCGAAACCGTCATCACCGACCTCAAACGTGAGCGTTATAACGACGAAGATATTCTCGACACCAAGCTGAGCACGGACGACCTCAAAGAACTCGTCGACCGCTTTAAAGCTTTGGTCAAAGAACGCACCGGCAAAGGCTTTCCGGCCAATCCCTGGGATCAACTTAAAGGCGCGGTCAGCGCCGTGTTTGGCTCCTGGATGAACGATCGCGCCATGGTTTACCGCCAAAAATACAACATTCCCGCAGAATGGGGCACGGCCGTCAACGTGCAAGCCATGGTTTTTGGCAACACCGGTCCCGATTCCGGCTCTGGTGTGGCTTTCACCCGCGACCCTGCCACCGGCGAAAAAGTGTTCTACGGCGAGTTTTTGATGAACGCTCAGGGTGAAGACGTCGTCGCTGGAGTTCGCACTCCGGACCCGGTCAAAGAACTGATCAAAGTCCAACCCAAAGCCTACGCGGAGCTGGAGCGCATTAGGCTCCGTCTTGAAAAGCACTTCACCGACATGCAAGACTTTGAATTCACCATTCAAGATGGTGTGGTTTACATGCTTCAAACGCGTAACGGAAAACGCACTGGCATCGCCGCCGTCCGGATTGCTTGCGAAATGGTTAAAGAACGCCTTATTTCTTGGGATACCGCTGTTCAACGAGTGCCCGCGGAACAGCTTGATCAAGTGCTTGCGCCAGTCTTCGACCGCAGCGCCATTGCTAAAGCCGAAAGAATCGCCGAAGGCCTCCCAGCAGGTCCAGGTGCTGCGACCGGCCAGATCTACCTTAACGCCGAGCGTGCGGTGGTCGCCGCGAACCGAGGCGAAAAAGTACTCCTAGTCCGCGTCGAAACCTCACCGGAAGATCTCCGTGGCATGATTGCTGCCGAAGGCATCCTTACTGCTCGTGGTGGGGTCAGCTCCCACGCCGCACTGGTGGCCCGTCAAATGGGCAAAGTCTGCGTCTGCGGTGCTGCCGCTCTGCAAGTGGATTACCACACCAAAACCGTCACTGTTGAGGGCAAAGTCTATAAAGAAGGCGACTTCCTTTCTATCGACGGAACCAGCGGCCAGGTTTACGCCGGTCAGGTGAAAACCGCTCCTAGCGAGGTCATCCAGGTGTTGGTTGCCAAATCGCTCAAACCCAGCGAGAGCCCAACCTACGAAAACTTTGCCCAGCTCATGAAATGGTGCGGTCAGGCCAGCCGCCTCACCGTACGCACTAACGCGGATACGCCTGAGCAAACCAACAACGCCATCGCATTTGGTGCCACGGGTATTGGACTGTGCCGGACCGAGCACATGTTCTTCGAAGGGGAACGGATTGACGCGATGCGGGAAATGATTCTCGCCGACAAAACCGAAGATCGCAAAGCGGCCTTGGCAAAATTGCTTCCGTTCCAACGAGACGACTTTGCAGGCATTTTCCGTGCCTTGAACGGTTTGCCGGCCACCATCCGCTTGCTCGACCCACCGCTGCACGAATTCTTGCCGCACGACCATTCGGCGCAAAGTCAGCTCGCCAACACCCTTGGCGTGTCGCAAGATCAAATCGCTCGCCGAGTGCATGAGCTGCACGAATTCAACCCCATGCTTGGGCACCGCGGTTGCCGCTTAGGCATCAGCTACCCAGAAATCTCGGCCATGCAGGCACGAGCCATCTTCGAAGCAGCAGCCCTCGTGCAGAAAGAAGGCATTAAGTGCCGTCCGGAAATCATGATCCCGTTGGTTGGCTTCAAGAAAGAACTCGATCTCCAGGTTGAAGTCGTTCACGCTGCCGCCAAGGCCGTGAGCCAAGAAACCAAAGCTCGCTTCACCTACCTGGTCGGCACCATGATTGAAGTGCCGCGTGGAGCCCTCACTGCGGATGAGATCGCTCACAGCGCGGAATTCTTCAGCTTCGGCACCAACGACCTTACTCAAACCACCCTGGCCATGAGCCGGGACGACTCAGGGTCCTTCTTAAAAGCCTATCAGGATCTCGAGATCATCAACAACAACCCCTTCGCCACGATCGACCAAACTGGCGTGGGCAAACTCATGGCCTACGCCGTTGATGCAGGCCGCAGAACTCGGCCGGACATCAAACTCGGCATCTGCGGTGAGCACGGTGGTGAACCTGACTCGGTCAAATTCTGCCACAAGCTTGGCCTTGATTATGTCAGCTGCTCGCCCTTCCGGGTTCCGGTTGCACGCCTCGCAGCGGCGCAAGCGGCTCTGCTAGACGGCAAAGAAGCAAAAGCCAGCAGCGGCGGCGCCAAACGGAAGACAGCAGCCAAACGCTAGTCAAGCATCTCAAAAGAAAGCCCTGTCGACATGAAAATGCGGCAGGGCTTTTTTTTGCCCAGCTCGCACCGTGCTTGTTCGCTAGCTTGCGGCGGTCTGGCGCGAGCAGGACGTGCAGTGAAATTCAAAAGTGGGCTTGGAGAAGCTTACGGCGAAAGCCTAGCGTTCTGGAAAGAATTAACACGAGCAAGTCATGGCGCGGGCCTGGGAGGTGGCCCAATTTCCCCGGCTTTTTCCATTCTCGCTTGACCTGAGCGTGGAAGTTCGATAGTTGCCCTTGATGAACCCAGATTCACGTGTTGAAATTTTGCGGCAGGCCATTCGTGATGTGCCTGACTTTCCGAAGCCAGGAATTGTGTTTAAAGACATCACTCCTTTGCTTGCTCAACCAGAAGCTTTTCAAGCCGCAGTCGATCTGATCGCCGAGCAGTGCGTGGCGATGAAGGCTCAAAAGGTTTTGGGTATTGATGCTCGCGGCTTTTTATTCGGAGCAGCGGCAGCTTACAAGCTTGGTTTGGGCCTCATCATCGCTCGGAAAAAAGGCAAGCTGCCTTACAAAACGGAGGGCGTTTCTTATTCTCTGGAGTACGGGGAAGCCACCATTGAAATGCATGTGGACTCTGTTGAGCCCGGTGAGCGGGTGGTTTTGATCGATGATCTCTTGGCCACGGGCGGCACGGCTCGGGCCGCCCTGGACTTGGTTGAGCGCCTGGGCGGCCAGCCAGTGGGAGCTTTGTTCGTGGTTGAACTGGGGTTCCTCAACGGTCGACAAGTCCTAGGGGACACTCCGGTGGTGAGTTTCTTAGACTACTCCGCGGAGTAGCTTGCCTTACCGCAGTTCGCCATCGCTTGCTGATTGCATTATTCTGCGACTGAATACTGCGAGCTTCCACTTAGCACTCTTTCCGGCCAGGTTCCATCTGGAGAAACATAAACAACGACGGCAATTCTTGCCAAGCCCTCTCTCTCGGGCACTTTTGATCGCACAGTGTAGGGTTCGGATACGCCCTCCGCGCTGAGAAACTCGGCAAAGGCTGTCCACCGATCCACCCTCGAATAGCGAGCGGGATGTGATGGAAGTTCTGCGTGACTCGTGGGGCATGTAGTGGTTGGCCGGGATGTCCGGCTGGTTCCGCCTTTGTCTGGCAAACCGACTCGGCCGCGGTGTGTGGCCCGCCCCCACCACGCTGGAAGGCCTGCTACAAACGGCTTGGCAGATAGAGGTCTTCGCATTTTTTGACTGCTCCGTGGAGTAGCTTGCCTTGCAGCATAGCTTTTTCCGCCCAGCGGGAATCAAGAAAAATCATGCATCGACATTTGAAAATGTGTGGGAACCACCTTTCTTTGCTGCTTTTATGAATGGTCCCATTTCCGCATTTTTAGAGCGACACTACAGACATTTTAACGCCGCTACCCTCAAGGAAGCGTCCGAAGCTTATGTTCAACACCTGGATCAAGGTGGGCAGATGTTGGTGACCTTGGCCGGGGCCATGAGCACGGCTGAGCTCGGGGTCTCTCTGGCCGAGATGATTCGTGCGGGCAAAGTGCACGCCATCTGCTGCACCGGAGCGAATTTGGAGGAGGACGTTTTTAATTTGGTGGCGCATGACCACTACGAACGCATCCCGGAATACCGTCAACTCAGTGTGGACGATGAGGTTGCCCTTTACCAAAAGCATATGAATCGCGTGACCGATACCTGCATTCCAGAAATGGAAGCCATGCGCAAGATCGAGAACTTTGTTTTGGAAGAATGGATGGCAGCAGACCAAGCCGGGCAACGGTTTTTTCCACACCAATTTTTGCAAAAGATCTTGGCGCGTCCGGAGCTGCAGGCCGGGTTTCAGATCGATCCCAAGGATAGCTGGCTGATCGCAGCCACGGAACGCGGCTTGCCGATTTTTGTCCCCGGTTGGGAGGATTCTACCCTGGGCAATATGTTTGCCGCGCATTGTATGAATGGTGATGTGAAAAATACTACCACCATGCGGGGAGGGATTGATTACATGATCGAACTGGCGGGGTGGTATCAAAAAACAGCTCCCGAACATTCGATTGGTTTTTACCAAATCGGCGGCGGAATAGCCGGTGACTTCCCGATCTGTGTAGTCCCGATGTTGCATCAGGACTTGCAACTGTCGGAGGTGCCGCTGTGGGGTTATTTTTGTCAGATTAGCGATTCCACCACCAGCTACGGGTCGTACTCCGGTGCTACACCCAACGAAAAAATCACTTGGGGCAAGCTCGGCCGAGACACCCCAAAGTTTGTGATCGAGAGCGATGCCACCATTGTTGCACCGCTGATGTTTGCGTGGATCATGGGTTGGTGACCGGCTACGATTCGCATGAAGAAGCGTGTGGTGGTTCTGTCTGGGGCAGGCATAAGCGCGGAAAGCGGCGTAAAGACATTTCGCGACCATGGTGGCTTGTGGGATAGTCATCGGGTTGAGGATGTTGCCACGCCGGAGGCTTGGGAGAGAAATCCTGAGTTGGTCCTGCGATTTTATAACGAGCGAAGAAGGCTGTTGGGCGAAGTGCAGCCCAACGCCGGACATCAAGCCATCGCGAGTTGGGAGAAGAACTTTGAGGTGATCGTGGTCACTCAAAACGTGGATGATTTACACGAACGGGCTGGCTCAACACGGGTGCTGCATTTGCACGGCGAGCTGCGAAAAGCCCGTTCGAGTCTCGATCCAGAGTTAGTTTATCCGCTGGAGCATTGGGAAATGAGGTTAGAGGATCGCTGCGAGAAAGGCAGTCGCTTGCGACCGCATATTGTGTGGTTCGGAGAGAGTGTGTCACTTATGCCAGTAGCGGAAGAGTTTGTAGCCGAGGCGGATGCTTTGGTGGTCGTGGGCACATCACTTTCGGTTTATCCGGCTGCTGGGCTTGCCTGGATGGCTCCGCATGACGCTCTTAAGATCTTGGTGGATCCCAGGCCGGCAGCGTGTCCGGAGGATTTTCAGGTGTTCTCGACAAGTGCAACCCTGGGAGTTCCGCAGGCTGGAGAGCTCTTGAACCAAGGTTTGCTTGGGAGAGAGTAAGGTTTCGGACCGCACAACCTACGGGGGATTTGCCCTGCGGGTTGGGTTGCCGCGTCGGGAGTGCTCCCACCGGGTTAGGTGATGGTGGTGATTACGCCGCCGGTGCTGGGATAATCGTAGGCGTAGGCGGTTTCATTTCCGAGGGCATCCACCACCGAAGTGGTGCGCCCGGCCAGGTCGTAGACGGTGGATCAGCGCCCCGAGCTGGGGGTGGCACTGGGACGTGATCGCAGCCGACGGAGCCTCTCCTCTTACCCAACCGGACGTTTCTTCAAGTCCCGAAACACCCTTAGCTCACCCCAATCCGCTCCCTTCATCAGCCGCGCCCCAGTCTTTCGCTTCGCACTAAACCGACTCCGTTCCTCCTCAAACACCTTCTCAACAAACTCCTTGCCACCCAGCACTAAGCCATCACTAAAATACCTCACTCGACACCTCAACAACTCCGCTCGACTCAACTCGCTCCCGGCCGCCAACGCCATCCGCGCCCTCTTCGCGCTCGACGCCTCGTTGCGTTTCCTCTCCGCCACCTCCTCGCGCGCTAACAAGGTCCCAAACAGCAAACGCCGATACTCCCTCTGCACCGCCGACCAGTCTTTAGCCAGCTCCGGATTATCCGGATACAACACCCAACCCAGACCTGCACGCGCCAAAGCTCGTTGCTTACGTGTTCCACTCACCGCTTCTCCATAGGCGCAATAACGATACTCCTTCGGATCCTCACACAACTCCGCTCGCACCGGGTTCAAATCAATATACGCCGACATCGTCGTCAACGACTCCGGTGCTGCTTCAGTCAAAATCTCTCGTGCCGTGGCATGCTCCTGACCGCTCTGCACCAGCACACTCTTAAATCGCTCGGCCCACAACACTCCGTACCTTGTATAACGCCGATTAAACCACTGAGCATACCGCCCTTTGAGCTCCTTCATAAACACCGACACATCATGCATCCGCTCCAAATACCGTGACTTAAACTCCTCCGCCAAAGCCCCGCTTGGGTCATGCTTACGCATGCTCTCCAAAGACTTTGTCAACTCCGCAGCAGCCAATCCTCCGTTCAAGACTCGCACGCGCTCAATCAAATCAGCATCAGACAGCTCAGGTTTCCCCTCGGGAACCCGCACCAGGATATGAAAATGATTACTCATCAGGGCGTAAGTCAGCACCTGCACCCCGCAGAAAAACTCCAACCGACGCATCAGATCCACAAAATGCTCCGCCTCGATCGAGCCCCCATCCTTCATATTAAAAAGAAACCGCCCATCCACCACCCGACTCATACAATGATACACCCCCTGCCCCTCAGTAACCTTCAACCGCGCATGTCTCATGCCCCATTCATACCAACCATACCATGCAATACAAGCAATAACTGACCTGTCCCTTTAAGCATGTCCCTTTAAGCATCCCTTTAAGCATAGTCCCTTTAAGCACCTTTAAGCATGTCCGCATCCCTATAAGCATGTTCACGAAAGCGTCCTCCTTCGCAATCTCATGGGGTTACTCAAAAAAGGCG
>DAIRSW010000112.1:0-1447 GCA_036804205.1 Verrucomicrobiia bacterium
ATCGTAGCCTGGGGCAACGCCCCAGGACAAAAAACGCAAAAACATTGAGGGCTGAAGGCCCGAACTATGCCGCTTGCTGGGGGAGTGGTCACAGATGAGCCGGGCTTTCAACTCTAAACCTGTATTGCAAGTAACCTGGGCCAATACCCCAGGATACAATAAGGAATGCCGCTGTGCTTTCTCGGGGCGATGCTCCAGGCTACGATCAAAAACGCCTTTTGCCGGTCTGTTGGTCGTTAACCCTGGTTATGTTGAAGCGCGCCTGGCGCCACATTGGTGTTGACCCTGGCAACGATAAGGACGCTATCGGGGCCCCTTATCAAAATAGCTTGAGAATTTTATCGCCCCCAGGCAAACGGATTCACCACGTGCACCCCTTCATAGCTTTGGCCGTCTGCCATGTCCTCGGACAACACTTCAGCGCAACCCTGTAACCGGGCGGCTTCGATGATTGCGGCATCCCAATAGGAAAGTCCCCAACGCTCCTTTGCTATGAGAGCCCGGTCCAGTAACTCGAGCGTTATCTCCTGCACCGGGTAACGTTTCCAGGCTGTGATTAGGGCGGTAGCCTCTTGATGGGTAAGCCTATTGCCTCGAGAAACCCGGGTGGCTTGCACGTAAAATTCTTGAAAAACTTGAACAGAGAAACAGACAGTTGCGTTATCGAAAATCGCCGCAGCGCGTAATGCTTTGTCCCTTTCTGCGGGAAGAGGGAGAGCGATGTAGATTAGTATGTTTGTGTCAACGAAGAGGTTAGCGATCATGCAATTCGTCACGCGTGAGGTTGCGAGTATCTTCGGTTGTAAACTCCAGGGCCCCGAGGCGTTGTTTGATTTTTTGAAGAGTTTCTGTCTCGAGACGTCGCAGTCGGTCAAATTCGGTTTCCGTTTCGGCCAGGTCTTCGAGAACCGTCCTTACGATAGCCGAAATTGAGGTGCGCCGCTCCGCTGCCCTTACACGAGCGCGGTGGTAAACCTCATCTGGCACAGATACTGTGATGTTTTTCATGAGACTGCGATACCATGCGCTTGCCTTGACGTCAATCATGGACACAATGTCCCGGAACGAGGAAGCCGGGCAACGATCTTAGCTGCAACGTCTGAAATCATCCCGAGGTGCTCATAGTCGAACTTACGGCTCTCGGCCACTATCGTTGTCTGGGGCAATGCCCCATGAATCGTCATGCAAAACGATTAAGGGCTAAAGGCCCGAGCTAAATCTCACGCGTTTGGTGATTCAAAATAAATAAATCGGGCTTTCAGCCCTAAACCTGTATTGAAAGTAACCTGGGGCGGTGCCCCAGGCTACAATAAGGAACGCCGTTGGCGCTCTGTCGGGGGGCAACATTCGATGAGCGATGAGCGCCAACGGCGAGATTTTATGGTAGCCTGAGGCAACGCCCCAGGAATCGTCATGCAAAACGACTAAGGGCTAAAGGCCCGCAATA
>DAIRSW010000112.1:1547-9363 GCA_036804205.1 Verrucomicrobiia bacterium
TTTCAGCCCTCGGGGCGGTGCCCCAGGCTACAATAAGGAACGCCGTTGGCGCTCTGTCGGGGGCAACAATAGATGAGCGATGAGCGCCAACGGCGAGATTTTATAGTAGCCTGGGGCAACGCCCCAGGAATCGTCATGCAAAACGACTAAGGGCTAAAGGCCCGCAATATGACTCACGCGTTGGTGATGATTGCAAAATTAAATAGGGCTTTCAGCCCTCGGGGCGGTGCCCCAGGCTACAATAAGGAACGCCGTTGGCGCTCTCCTGTCGCAAGGGTTCTGCTGAGGTAAGGCTGCGCCCTTAATATCCGCGCTTCGCGCGGGAGAAGCGGCCTCGGCGGCTGACCTCCGGACTTTCGGCAGAATCCGCAACCTTTGCACCGGAAATCGTCGGCTGCGTTTGGGCAGTTACGCTCGGCTGTGGACGGATCGGGACTTTTGCCTTTTTTGCCTCCGTTAGCTTCGAAATCTTCTTGGGGTACACCACGCGGGCGAACGACCAACGGGTGTGCCATGCCTCTACCAGCATGCCAACCAGGAAAACGATGAGCAACAGCGGGCGCAGGTCTTCATGCTGCGGCGAGCGCGACATGCTCCATGCATCGCCCAGTTGGGTGAGCTCTGAACCACCACTAGACCGCATCAATTGGCGTAACTGAAGAGTTTTATTCCGGTCGTCGGACCATTCTTGGTCCTTGCCAGCGGTAAAGGGACCAAAACTGATGCTACCTTCGCTGGAATGAATGACACCTCGAATGATCTCCCGCCTTTCCAGGGGCAGTCGAGCGCTTAAACGACCCACCTCAGTCCGCTGCCACTCCAACTGCACTTGACGACTCGATCCGTCGTTTTGATTTGTGGCATGCAGCACCAAACTGGGTTGGGCGTCTAACGAAGCCTCCGGACCATGCCAAGCTTCAATCTCCAAGATGCCGTTTATATCACGCGCACGCCCCATAAGTTGTTGAAGGCCCGATTCTCCCTCAAGCCAACGGTTGATGGTCATGAGGAAACTTTGCAATTCTGGCCAAGCGCGGCTTGATTCGGAAAACTCCCCACCGATGGGAAAGGTGATTGCAGCCACCCGACCGAGTCCTCGCTGCCAAAAAGCTGTTAAGGGTGCAGAGAACTCGTCTTGAGACAAGGCAGCCAGACTGGCGCCTTCTCTGATATAACAAAGATTGTAACCATCGACCCGACTTAGCCATTCTAAGGGTTGGGTCGACATTTCAAGCCAGCCGGGCAGACTCAAGACTCCTGCAGCTTCTTCCACGAAGGTTGATCGTGAAACAGCGACGGTTTCTTGTGCGAACAAAGTGGGCAAGGTGCTGGCGTTGTCACTGAAAAAGATCCGGCCTTCTCCCCGCTCGGCGATGTCTTTAAGGAAACCCGCGTCGGGATCGGATTCGCGGCCCAGAGCGATGACGCTTATAGTGGCCTGCTCCCGGCGCATTTCTGCAATGAGCTGCTGATACTGTCCGGGCTCCTCAGAATCTGAGGCGTCAGAGAAAAGAATGATGTGGCGCTGACCGACCGGGGCTTCCTGAAGAGTTTCCCAAGCCTGTTTTAATCCGGTGTAAACATAAATGCCGCCACCCATACTTTGAATCCGGCGGGAGCGATCCATAATTTCCTCTCGTTGTGGCCCCACCTTCACCATAGGAACGATCTCGTGTGCCTCGGTGTCGACCGCATGAACAGCCATCCAATCCTGGTCACCCAACAATTCGACAGTCCTGGCGGTGCCTTCGTTGGCCAGCTCCATTTTGCTTCGACCACCCGCGACCATCATGCTCATACTGCCAGAACGATCTAGAACAACAGCCAAAGCCATCATGAGCTTGCGATGTTCTTGTCGCAACTCCATAGAGACGGGCAGTAACTCGTCTAGACTTGATTGAAAATAACCACCCGAACCAAAACTGTGCTTGCCACCTACCATCAGGAGTCCTCCGCCTTGCTCGCGCACGAAGAAATCCAAGCCCGAAAGAAAACTCTCCGGCAGGTGACTGGCGTGCACATTATGAAGAATGACGGCGGAAGCTCCACTTAATTTGCCGAGGTGCACTTGGCTTGCCTGAGAAATGACTTCAACCCGGATATTGTTGCGATTTAAGAGCATTCCAATAGGGTCGTCCGGGTAGGCTGTTATGAGAACGACCCTTTTTTCTCCAACGCTTTCGACCCAAGCCTCGGCGATGTTATTAGCCGGGATAGCGTCGCCTTCGGGCATGAGCTCCACCTGATAAAGTTCAGCACCCTCCAAAACCGCTCGCTGTACCAAACGGGCAACCCCCCGTCCCCCCTCAATGTTGATGGAAGCGCGACCTACCGCTTGTCCCTGGCGTCGCAGAATAAAGTCCACCGGCCCGTCACTAGTTGCTCGAACATGAACCTCAAGAAGAAAAGGTTCACCTGGGCGTACTTGTGTTGGTATCCGAAAATCGTCAATCCGCCAATCTGCCAAGCGAGCGCTGCTCAGCAGCCTGAGGTCCATACTGATTTGCGCCTGGCGCAGAGCTGCCTCGGCATTTGTGAGATCATCCGTGAACTGGCCATCGGTGAAAACCAAAAGTCGAGCGGAACGCTGTGGGTCTCGACTGGCTAAAGCGGCCTCAACAGCTTGACCCAACTGCGTTGACCTACGGTCATCCGAATAAAGAAACCCATGCTCCGGCCGTTGTTCAATGGGTGCGTTTGCAAAATCAAGCCAGCGGAGACGATCTTCCGCAGGTCGACTTGCTTCCAAAAGCCGATACCATTCTTGATGCTGAGCTTCGACCTGAGGCTCAATCGATGCACTGCGATCGACAAGCACCCACAAATCCAAATCTCCGGATCGACTTTCCCAGCTCGGAGCGCTGAGCAGAAGGACCAACAGCAACCAAAGAAACAAGCGCAGTGGCCGGAACAACCCGAGCACAGGCCACTGCCAGTGGATCGCTACAAAAACTGCAGCCAGCACTAACCACCAAGGTTCGGCGAGCAGAAACGGGCCTAGTTTCACGAGGAACGCCTCCGCCTTTGAGTCCAACTTAACAGCAGCGACGCGCTTAACAGCAAACCTAACCAAGGCCACCAGGGTTGATAAGCCTGTTCTGCGCTAGCGCTGTCCGCCAATTCCGGCCATTCACTTTTTCCCTCGGCGGCGTAACGAAGATCGCCTTGCCTAGGATCTATCGTGTTGATGGCTCCAGTGACTAGGGTGGTGCGGTCGGAGGTCATGATGGAAAAATATCCCGCTTGAGTAGGAAGCATAACTCTGGTTCCGGAAAAGCTTTGTTGCGAAGAGGTCCATTCTTGCGATGCTAAGCTTTCCAGTTGCAAGGTGAGGTCAAGATCTCCCCAACCTCTGGGGAGTTGCAAAAGCTGTCCTGGCTCCGCATACTGGGTCCAAGGCCGGGCAATGTTTTGCTGAAGCGCTGCGTTCCAGCGGTGCATCAGCAGGGGGAAGGAAGGGATTCTCAGCAAGTTTGAATGGCCGGGATCAAAATTAAACACCAACCACTGGCGATCTTGTTGCCCTTCCACACCTCGCTCGTGCCGGACAAAGATCAGCGCTTTCTGCTCCTGCCACAGGAGCACTTGGTCGTCGTCCCGAAGCGGGATCCTTAGCCCGGATGGCGCAAGCAATGCTTCCCAAGCGCTATCTTCAACCAGCTGATGATTGGTACGCACCACCAAGCCTGAGGGCCTCTGCCTTGGTTGGGATGGATCACGAACAAAAACCACTCCACTTAATTCCGGCCATCCGGGAGCCAGGGGATCATAATAGCTTACGGTGGCATCGGCATCGTTTTGGACCATTTTTGCATGGGGCAAAGCAGAAATGAGTCGTGCGACCCATTCGCTATCTCGCAGTAGGTTTCGCCATCGGACCACCCGGGTCTCGGGTTTAAGCAAGTACAAGATGTTGTCCCAGGAAAGCGCGTCCGGCTGGAGCTCAACCACCAAACGCTCCTGAGGTAATGATCCAGTCAAGGTCAGACTCTGCCGGGCAGAAAGCCGGAGCGGCTGCCAGACTTGATCTGATGCATTGGCAATTCGCCACGCAGTGTTTTGTGTTTCAGCAGAGTGATTTTGCACCATCGCCCGCCACTTGTTATCCGGGCCTGACTCGAATCCTACAAACCCGATGTTCGGTAATGCTTGGCCATAGGACAGCCATGGACTGGGCCAGTCCGGCGAAGGAGGATGATCGGTCAGGAAAACCACTACGCCGTTTTGGCCAGCGAGATACCTAGCATTGCGAAGTGCGGCTTCGGGATTCTGCGGACCGCCGAAGTCAGAAAAGCTTGAAAACGCAGACAACCATTCTGCGGATGACCGGGTGCGGGAGATCAGAGGCGAACCCGCGTTGGTGCCTAAGAGCACATACTCCCATGCGGCTCGAGGCGCATGCAGCTCGTTAAGTGCATCGCGCAAGACCGGAAGCCCGTGTTCCTGAGCGGCTTCCATGGAGAGACTCGTGTCGAGCACCCCAACAAGGACGCGGTCTTGCGTCGGCAGATCCCACCTTGGTTGCGCGAGCAGCAGTGTGATAAGTGTGGCAATGAGTAGCTGCATCCACAAAGGGATAGACTGTCGGAGATGCTGCCAACGACCGCCGGACTGACTTTCCGGCAACAGTTTTTGTATGAGAAACAGGGTGCTGACCGGACGGATCTGATTTCGTTGCTGCAGAAAATGAATCGCCACCACCACTAGGATCGAAGTGGCGAACCAAAAGCCAAATGGGTTAAGGAAGCTAATCTGGGCGAGCATGGAAGTCGTAAGGTGACCGGTCGGCAAACTGGCCTGGTGAAGCTTACTAGGTGTCAGTCCTGACTCAGACTCAGGATCCGTTGGTATTCCTTTTTGGTGAGGGGCATGACCGATAAGCGCGATTGCCGGATTAAGCTGATATTTTCGAGCTGAGAATCCTGTTTGATCCGAGCCAGAGTCACTGGTTTTTTAAGCGCACCACCAGCTTTCAGGGTCGGGGATACCCAGTGTTCATCATCGGCAGTGGGATCAGGCTTGGCCTCGACGCTCACCGTGGCTTCGCCTACCACGGCTTTTTCTTTTCCCGAATGGTAGTAGAGCACTAAGTCGCCTTTTTTCATATCGGCCAAATTGTTGCGTGCTTGATGGTTGCGCACCCCGGTCCAAAGCGTGGTCTTGTCTTTATGAAACGCGGAGAAGGAATATTCTTCAGGCTCTTGTTTGACAAGCCAGTAGCGGTTTTCTTTGCCGTTGGGCATAAATACTAGGGTTCGTCGTGTAGCTGAAGGTAGGTGTAGCCTTCCAGCCCTTTTTCGTAAGTCGCAAGAAGTCGCATGCCTTCATTGGGCTTGATTCGGTCGGCTTTAATAGCTTCATCAACTTGCTTTTTCATCTTCCGAACAAGTTCCTGACGGTCCCACTGCGTGAAAGACAAAACCTGAGCAATGGTGCTGCCAGGAATGACTTCTTCAATGTAAAACCCGTCATCTTCGTCTTCATCAAGAAAAACGTGCACCTCGGTTACGCGACCGAACAAATTGTGAAGGTCACCCATTATGTCTTGGTACGCTCCGCTTAAGAAAACGCCTAAGTAGTATGGCTCACCCGGCTGAAGGCGGTGCAAGGGAAGACTTTCTTTGACGTCTTTTAAGTCGATAAATTTGCTAACTTTCCCGTCGGAATCACAGGTAATATCGACCAGCGTGGCTCGACGATCTGGTTCCTTGTCCAATTGATGCAAGGGCATGATTGGAAAAAGTTGACCGAGCGCCCAATGATCGAGCAAAGATTGAAAAACGGAAAAGTTACAGACGTATTGGTCGGCCAATTGTGTTTCTAACTCGCGGACCTCCTCAGGCACGAACTCAGCATCAGCAAAGAGCTGCACGGTTCGTCGGGAAACATTCCAGAACGCCTCATCGATTCGCGCTTTTTCTTCAATCCCTAAAAGACCGAGTTCAAACATCTGCTCGGATCGTTCTTTAATTTGTTGAGCGTCGTGAAGGTTTTCCATGCGCCGCTCATCAGAGTTGTCGTTGGCGATTTCTAAGATGTCGTGAACGATTTTTTGATCGCTGTCCTTTGGAGTGGGCAGTGGCTTTTCTCCGCCTTTAGCAACAGCGCCAAAAGCTTCGACGACCAAAACAGAATGGTGAGCAGCAATGGCCCGGCCACTTTCACTCACGATGATAGGATGTTCGACTTCTTCAGAATCGCATACCTCCATGATGTTGTGTACAATGTCACGAGCATACTCACCCAAGCTGTAGTTGGTGGAACTCTCAAAGTTGGTCCGCGACCCATCGTAGTCGACTCCCAAGCCTCCGCCCACATCAATGAGTTTCGGCGCGAAGCCCATTTTATGTAGTTTGCAAAAGTAACGAGTGGCTTCGCGGACAGCTCGGGAAATGGTCACGATATCCGGAACCTGGGAACCGACGTGGAAGTGGACGAGTTGCAAGGCGTGCTGGAGGTTTTCATCGCGCAACATTTCGCAGGCTTGCACGATGTCAGTGGTGTTAAGGCCAAACTTCGCGTTTTCGCCACCGGACAAAGCCCATTTCCCTGCGCCTTTGGATTGTAGCCGGACACGGATTCCAATCATCGGCTCAATGCTCATGCTTTTGCTAATGCGCAGGATCTGCTCGAGTTCTTCGAGTTTTTCGACCACCAAAATCACCTTTTTTTGCAAGCGCCGTCCGATGAGAGCTTGTTGGATGAAGGTGGCATCTTTGTAGCCATTGCAAATAATCAGGCTATCCGGATCGGAATGAACGGAGAGTGCGGCAATAAGTTCCGGTTTACTTCCCGCTTCGATTCCAAAATGGTAAGGCGCCCCCGCATCCAAAATCTCCTCGACCACTTCCCGGAGCTGGTTCACTTTGATTGGAAAAACTCCACGATAGACACCGTGGTAACCGAGCTCCTCAACAGCGCGAGCAAAGGCCTTGTTAATGGTCTCGACACGATGTCGCAGAAGGTCCTGCACGCGGATGAGCAAAGGAAACCCGAGTCGCCGGGAAACCGCTTCTTCCACCACCTGCATCAAGTCGATGGCCACCCCCTCTTCCTGGGTAGGCCGGGCTTCCACTCGGCCACTTGCATTAATGCCGAAGTAGCCACCGCCCCAACCACTCACGTTGTAGAGTCGGTCAGCATCCTCAACTGACCACACCATATCCTCCGTCGGAGGCTCAGTTGGTAGAGTGTTCATCAGCGGCGTTTTCTTGCTCCGAAGCTGTAACCCTTGTAGGTACGTCCGCCGCGGATTGAGCCTTTTGTCATTGCCGGGATCTGAGGATCCAGCAAGGCGGTGTAGCGATACTCGAAGCCTTCCAGTTTTTTCCTTTCAATGCTGGCTCCAATATATTTCTCGATGGAATCCATGAGTGGCGCTTCCTCTCCGACCACCAGACTCATGGCGACTCCGGTCTGTTCGGCGCGACCGGTGCGACCGATGCGATGCACGTAGTCTTCCGGGTTTTCAGGCACGTCATAGTTAATGACGTGGGTAACGCCATCAATATGCAAGCCGCGCGCCGCCACTTCGGTGGCGACCAGAATTTTAAAAGTTCCGTCTTTGAAGCCTTGCAAGGCTCGTTCCCGTTCTTTTTGCGAGCGATCCGAGTGCATAACCTCGCTGGCAAACCCAGCGTTCTGCAGGCCCCCGCAAACTCGGTCGGCCCCATGTTTGGTGCGACAAAAGATCAACTGCGTCTGGGAGTCGATGTGCTTAAGCAAAGCCATGAGGAGGTCAAACTTTTGGTCGGAGGCTACGGGGTAAAAGGCATGCTCGATTGTCTCAGCCGGACGCCGTTGAGCACCAATTTCC
>DAIRSW010000113.1:0-9283 GCA_036804205.1 Verrucomicrobiia bacterium
CAAATAATCCGGACGCGCTTCTCCGCTGAGCTGAGGCATCAGTGATTCTGCATCTTGCGGTGGGATTTCTGAGGTCGCAACCGTATCACGATGCGACTCAAACAAAGCTTGCTCCGGCGTGCCTTCAGCTCCTTCGTCGGGCGTGCGAATGACCTGTCGTTCAGGCTCGGGCGTTGGCTCGGGCTCGGGCAGTTCAATAAACGTTAATTGGATCGGCTCAGGATCCATGGCGGGAGGCTTAGGCGGCTGACGATCCAGCATGCTCCAAGCAGCGGCTCCACTAAAGATCAGCAGATGAATGAATATCGAAAAACTCACGCCCGAGCCGTAGGTGAAAAACTTGCCGGAGCGCTTGGAAGGAGGTGAAGCGTGAGGCAAGGAATGCGGCATAGAGACAATAAAATGGTTACGAAACCGAGCGAACAATGAAATTCAGCATACTAGGATTTTGGAAAGCACCAAGGGCAGGTGCGAAATTTTTCAGCCGGATAGTTGTGAAAAAGTTTAGAGTGCTTGGAACCTCGTTGCCAGCTACAGCGAGCCTCATTCGCCTAAACCACAACACGATCGGTCCCAAGCCGGGTTGCCTCGGCACGAATCTGGCGCTGCAAAGAAATCCACTCGCCATAAGTGAAGTGCTCCCGCGATTCCTTCAAACTTCTTATGAGCGTGAGCGCCTGCTGCCAAGCTTTTTCATTGTGAAAGTCGGGAGGATGCAGACTGACACGAACCACCAAATCTTTTTTAGTTCGCGCGGCTTGAAACTTATTAAATAGCAAAGAGCACTTTGCCCTCCACGACGATCGAAGACTCCAAACCAAAGTTCGAGCTTCACTGCTAAGGCCAGCGGTGAGATCCCGGATGGTCGAGTATTTTACTGTGTAATCAAAACCCATTGCTTTGAGAGCGCGTTCGCTTCCCTGGCTCAACAACCATGCCGGGGCAATAAAGCCGCGCGAAGAGACACCCACCATACGAAACACCGCCCGCGCCTCACGCAAGCGTTGCTCCGCTTCGAACTCGCTCAAATCATAGAACTCACCCTCCCCTGCGGTGTAAAATCGGGTCATGACTCGATCCCGAAAAGTCTCTTTCGCCCGTTGCTCCCGAGCATGATAGTTGCCGTGCATGATCATTTCGTGCCCGTGACGTTGGGCCCAGTGCAACCACGAGCAGAAGTCGGCGTCATTGCTCACTTTACCGCGACGGTGGTAGTTAGGCACCAAAAGCAGAGAGGTGCGCTCTACGCCCACATCTGCCAAAGCACCCACCATTCGCGAGATTGTGTCAGAAGTATGCTGAGACACATCGTGCAAGGAGACAATGAATGCTGGTGGGTTAATCATGGGAATTTGAATAACCCAAGGCCAGGCATTCTTCTAGTCCGAAATCAGCAACGAAGCCCACCCCGATTGGTGATACCTGAGTTGACCGATACCGAGCTGATCGAGCGGGTGCGGCCGTTGAATGGCGGACTGGCCGCTACGGAGTTGGATACTGTTCTGCGGGGTTTGCGTAGGCATCATGAAACCGGGCTTATGTCCCGGGATCGACAGTCAGAGCAATAAAGGTGGAGTCGGACAGGTCGCCGCTGTTGGTCATACTGAAAGTGATGGAGAGTACCGACCGAGAGCCAGGTGCTGCTGACTGAAGCCGGTGTCGAGGGCTCAATCAAGGAAACAAGAGTCCCAGATGTGGAAGCCGTTGAGCAAAATGGGCGCAGCCAGACGCTTAGTCAGGCCTCCGCAACCGATGCATACATCTCATGCATCAACCTTTCCAGGGTCTGACTGGGATCCTCCATCACCATGGCCTCCCGAATTTTGCTCACGTACATTGGGAAAGCAAACGGACTGACCATTGGCAGCTCTCTGATCACCCAATCCAGTTGACCGACCGTTCCAAGAAATTCTTCCGCCTGAGCAAACTGCAAAAACGTATGCTCCGCCTGTCGATACGCTTCCTCCAAGACCACATGATCCGGCTCATGCTCCTGCAAGACTTGAAACAACAGCTCGCCGCTCCAGTTCAGTTGACGTCGACTTCGCTCTTGGCCCGGCAAGTTGCGAGGCACCATCATAGCGGTTTGTGACACTCCGCGAAATTGCCAGCGCACGAGCTGACTACTCCGTAAACCTTCCCGCAAATCCTCCTTGGCATTCTCCGGTGCGAAAAGCTCTTTCCATCCTTGCAAATCCAGGTTTTGCCAAGGCTGAATACTTAGCAGAAAACCATAATCATCAATCGTGGTCATCGCGTTGCCACCCACCTTGCGCTCCAAGCGCAAAGCCACAATTCGTGAAAGTGCATCGTTGGCACTCCGGCCTATGAGCGAGTGAAAAAACACGTGCAAAGCTTCATCCCTATCCACAACCTCAATTAAAAAAATCCCGGCTCGCGGAATCTCCGAAATCAGTTTTTGCGCTTTAAAATGACCTACCATGGCTCGGGCATTCACTTGCGAAAGCTCCCATTCCTCCACCAGGCGCTCCACGACCTCAACATCATTCTTTTCGGCCAACTGATGGTGCAGCCACCCTCGCAGCTGCGTCACTGCTTTGGCTAAGCCAGAAGATAGCGGCATTTTACTGGCATTCCATCGTGGCACATTCGGCAGCGTCGATTTGGCTTCAACCGCTACCAGCTCGTCCGGGCGCATCTCTTTCAAGCGCAACACTCGGCCATTAAGCACAAACGCATCACCTACCTTAAGCAACCGGACAAAAGACTCCTCCACTTCGCCCCACAACCGACGTCCCACTTTCACACGAACCATACCCTCGGTCACAATCGAGCCGACGTTCATGAGGTATTCTCGAGACACCTTTTTTGATGCCAAAGCATAGCGACCGGTGGCCTCGTCAAATTCGATCTTCCCAAAACTCTCTCGATACTGACGTTCCAACGAAGCCCCTCCACCTTCCAGATAGCGCAAAATCCGACGAAAACGACCCTCGCTTAAATCGCGGCAAGTCCATGACCGCCTCAGAGTCTCAAGCATTTCTCCGCAGCTGCGTGGCTGCGTCATCACCATGCCAACCACATGCTGAGCAATCACATCCAAAGGCTCCTCTAAAGGCGTCACCGGCTCCAACGTTTTTTGCTGGGTCAGCCGGACCGTCACCGCGCATTCCACCAGGTCACTCACGTTCGAGGCCACCAAAATTCCATGGCTACTTTGGTGAATCGAGTGCCCCGATCGTCCGATGCGCTGCAAGGTCCGGGAAACTCCTTTCGGGGCGGATACCATCACCACCAAATCAATCGCTCCAATATCGATCCCCATCTCCAAACTCGTTGAGCACACTACCGCTCGCAGCTCGCCTTGCTTTAAACGGTCCTCCACTTGCTGACGTAACTCACGGTCGAGCGAAGAATGGTGAATCTCGATCGCGCTAGCAAGGTCGGGCAACACTTGTTTCAATCTCAGCCCCAACGACTCAGCACCGGACCTGGTGTTGGTAAATATGAGAACGGTCCGATGCCGTGTCAGCAGGTCCGCAAGCTCCTCCAACAAACGCTGAGCGCTGTAACCAGCCGCCGGATAGGGATCGTTTCTCAGTGGTGAGTACAACTCCACCAGACTGGCTTGTCGCTCATGACTTTCCACCACCACACATTGGCGGTCCGGGCCGACAAGATATTCTCCTAACAACGCAAGTGGAGCAGCCGTGGCTGAGAGGCCAATGCGCACCAACGGTTCCCCAGTGAGTTCTTCAATCCGCTCCGCTGAAATCATTAAATGCGCACCACGAGCATTGGCCGCCAATGAGTGTATCTCGTCAATAACCAAGAACCTCGTCCGGCCGAGCGATACCAAATGGGCTTCCTGGGCCAACAGCACAGCGAGACTCTCTGGGGTGGTCAAAAGAATGTGCGGTGGTTTACTCTTGAGATCCGCCCGCTCCTTAGCGCTGCTATCGCCAGTGCGTCGGCCGATGCGGATACTTTCGTGTAAACCCATTTCAACTAAAGGAGCCGATAAATTCTTGGCTTGGTCATAAGCAAGGGCGCGCAAGGGCGACACATAAACACAAAAGATTCCTTTGGGCAGCTCGCCTTCACGGTCTCGAATTTCCAACAACTGATGAAAGACCCCCAAAAATGCCGCCAATGTTTTCCCACTCCCAGTGGGAGCGCTGAGTAGCATACTCTTGTTGGCCAATATTGAAGGCAAAGCACGAGATTGCGCATCCGTCGCCTTAGAATGGCGCGCTTTCATCCAAGTTCCCAAAGTCGGATGAAGATCGTCCAATAAAGAATTCATCAGAAGACTTTACGCAAAAGCGAAAAGCTTGGGATGAAGTCTCAATCAAAAAAGATTTTAGCCCATTTGCCGGCGTGTCACATCAACTTCCAACGAGCTTGAAAGCTTGTTCAATCGAGCGATTACTTTGTCGATCTGAATAACGTGGTCAATGACCAACTTCTCATTCTGCATGGGGAAAACCAACACCAAACGACCGGAGTTCACGAAAGGCGTGTAATACTCAATCACGTCACTGATATCCTTCTCATACTTCATATGCATGGTCGGATAGCGTTTCTGCGCTTCGAGCAGACCGCCGACCACCAGGACCTCGTTCGCCTCTATTCGCACGTAGTGGAATCGTATGGTGATCAAACTAATCACCATGAGCGCCAGCCAGATATAGAAGATCCCCAAATAAAACTGGGGCGAAGCATTTGGGGTCATCCTCAACAAACCCTGAAGCAATCCCGGAAGGAAGCCGTAGACTTGATTCAACAAAATTAAGGTGGTCACCAAAAGACCTACGGTCACAAAACCAATCAAAGCCCATCGCACCTCGGTGTCCACGCAAAGCGCGAACATACAGATCCCGAAAACAACCAAAAACACAAATCCTGCAATGCGGTCGATCTGGTAAGCCCGTAAAAGCTCACCAACGGATTCACGAAAGTCCTGAATTGTTGGCTCGCCCTCCCTTTCGTTACTTGCTTCCGCTCGGTCAAGATCAGCTTCGTCTGCTTCTTCTATGCCTGCCAAAGCTTCGCCTGGAGCACGCTCATGAAGCTGACGTAAATCCTCTACTCGAGGATTTACGCCCACAAAATACCCAACCATAGCGCACAGCAAAGCTACCAACGCCATGGGATACATCATCGGAGTTTTGGGCCACATGTGGACGATCAGCGGATCCGCGTCCGAGCGCGAGGTCGTACGTTTGGGATTACCACCCCCGGTATTCGGCAAAGGCGACGGTTGATTTGAAAGTGGCGTTGTTTCCATAACTCAAAAAGCTTTCTGCTGGCATGCGGGCTTTTCGCAGCCATCACCACCTAAAGAGATAGTGGCCCCTAAATGCAAGCAGGAAATCCGGAATGATACAAGAAAAAGGCATCCTCCAGCGGGCGCGTGATCAACTTAAGGCCAACTCTTTCCGAACCCAAAGCGCTCAAGCCATAGACCCGCACGAGTGCAAGCCTCTGCGGCGCATGATGACTGACCCGTCCAGCATCCGAGGAACATCAGCTTTGCCTCGCAGATCACAAGTATCTATGCTATTAACGTATTCTAAATGACCATTCCAGACGCGAAAAAGGACCTCCAAACTTCAACCTTTGAGGGAAAACGGACGAACGCACTGCCCCACGGCTCCGCAATCCAACCCATAGCTACCCACACTGACGCGCGTGGCAGTCTCTTTGAAATTTACAACTGTGCCTGGACCGATCACGGTGAAAAGGTCAGCCATGGCACAATCGTCAGCATTCGTGCCGGCTGGAGCAAAGGATGGGCTATTCATATGGATCATGACGATCGATACCTAGTGTTTCGAGGAGAAGTCGAGATGTGTCTCTATGATGAAAGAGAGGATTCCCCTACAAAAGGTCTTCTGAGTGTTTTCACCCTTTCAGAAAAAAATCGTCAAATGCTCATTATCCCAAGAGGCGTCTGGCACGCCACGGAGAACATTGGAACTGAGGAAGCGTTTTTCGTGAACTTGCCTACCGCTCCATATGTATACGAAGATCCTGACAAATATCGTCTGCCCCTCGATACGCCGAGAATTCCCCATCGCTTCCACTATGGCCGGGGATGGTAACTCTTAGCTGACTTCGTTTGAAGGCTACCGTCATCATCCCAACCAGCGGTGAAAAGGGCAAGTTTCTCCCTTACGTCATCGACTCGGTGCTTAAACAAACTATTCGTCACCTTGAGGTTTTGGTGATCGGAGACGGAGCCGGCGAGAGCACCCGAAACACACTCAAGCCGCTCTGCCGAAAGAACAAACGGATAAAATTCTTTGATTTCCCCAAGCACGAAAGGCGTGGCGAACCCAACCGCCACAAAGTTCTCATGGAACATGCCCGCGGCGAAATTGTTTGTTACCTCACAGATCACGACCTTTATCTGCCAGATCATGTGGCTCGATTCCATAAGGCCCTGACATCTGCGGACTTTGCTCACTCGCTTATGGGGGCGGTACAATCGGAAGGAGCCATGATTTTTCCAAGCATGGCAGATCTTGAGAACCGCGCTGAAGACCGAGCCGCCATGTTGAGCGAGAGGAATCTCTTGCCCTTGGATTTCGGTGGGCACACTCTCGACTTCTACAAACGTCGCAAAGAGGTTTACTGGCAAACAACTCCGCCTGCATACCCAACCGACGGCTTCTTTTTTTCACAAATGCTCAAACATGGCCGGGTCAAAACGATCTACGACTTCACCGTGATTTACCTACCTCGGCCGATTCAACCAAAGCGGAACGATCCAGAAGCCTACCTGATAGAGATCCGGGGCTGGCACAAAAAGTTGCAGCAGAAAAACTTTGCTCAACTTTTTCGCCAACACTCGTTTGAACAGCTTGTCTCCTTCAACTCCTTACGGCGCGAGCAAGTGGCCCACTACCAAAACAAATTACGCGAACTCGGCCACCCAGACATTTGAGCTGGAGGCGCGCACCGCCACGCCCCGTGCATCCCAGCATACCGACTCCGCACATCGTGCAAAGGCCAGCACCAAAACTTGGAACCAGCTCTATGTCATCCAACTTATCCATTTCATAGTTCTGCTGCAATCAGATCCTCCAAGCTCTGACGTTTCCTGACAACCCGCGCTTGGTCTCCCTGCACTAAAACCTCGGCCGGCATCGGATGACTATTGTAATTGGATGCCATAGAAAATCCATACGCGCCTGCCGACAACACCGCCAAAAAGTCCCCCTCTTGCACCACCGGCATATCGCGGTTCTGAGCAAGGAAATCCCCGCTCTCACAGATAGGTCCCACCACATCCACACGTTCCACCGCGCCAGAACCTTCTTTCAGCGGCACGATCTCATGGTAGCCTTCATACAAAGCCGGTCGTATCAAATGATGCATTCCCGTGTCGACAATCACAAACTTTTTACTTGGTCCCTGTTTGACATACTCCACTCGGGTCACAAGCACCCCCGCGTTTCCAACCAGCACCCGGCCCGGCTCCAGAATAACCTCGACCGGCAAACCATCCACTGCATGACGCACCGCAGCGGCATACTCTGGCAAAGCAATCCGACTTTCTTCATCCTTCCACCAAGCATCCACCCCGGCATCTAAACTATCGTGATAAGCTATTCCGAGTCCTCCACCAATCGAAAAATGCTCAATCCCATATAATTGATGCAGCTCCAACACCAAAGGCCGCATCCGCTTGATGGCCTCCAAAAAAGGATCCAGCTTGGTAATCTGCGAGCCAATATGCATCTGCACCCCCACCGCTCGTAAACCCGGTCGCTTCGCCGCTTCTTGGTAAAGACCCGCGATCTGCTCAAAGGCGATGCCAAACTTATTTTCACTTTTCCCGGTCGAAATATACTTATGCGTCGCCGCGTCAACATCCGGATTGACTCGGATAGCAAACGGAGCCTTTTTTCCAAGACGCTGCGCCACCCGGTCCAGTCGCGCCAACTCCGCCTCCGATTCCACATTAAAACACAAAATCCCTTCGTTCAGCGCATACTCCATTTCCGCTACGGTTTTGGCTACCCCGGCGAAGGTGCAGCTCGAAGCCTTGCCTCCCGCCTGCAGTACTCGGTAAAGCTCCCCCGCCGAAACAATGTCAAAGCCACCCCCGAGTTCCGCGAGCAAGCGAAGCACTGAGAGATTGCTATTCGCTTTCATCGCATAACAAATTCGATGCGGCACAGGCTCCAAAGCCTCCGTTAACCGTTGGTAATGCGCGCGAATTGTCCCTGCGCTATAGACAAACAGAGGCGTTCCATGTTCCCGGGCTAACTCCTCCAACGAAACCGATTCCACCTGTAAAGAACCCTGATGATAATGGATATGGTGCATAAATGGAAAAGATAGAAAATTGACTCCTCTCCAGCCTTGTCGTCAACCTTCCTCTCTAGCAAAATCTCCTGTGCTAACCATTGCTCTTCGCTTACCTCTCCTCGACAGCCCCTCGCCGGATCAACTTCGTTTCATCCCCGACGGAGCCCTAGTTATTCAAGACTCCACCATCGCGGCTGCTGGTCCCTGGAACGAAATCTCGCCGCAAGCAGCTTTTAGAGACCTTACCTGGCAAACTGCACCCGGATGCTTCGCGACACCCGGCCTGATCGATACCCACCTGCACCTGCCACAGCTTCCCGCCATTGCTCGACCCGAAGCATCCCTACTGCCCTGGCTCCAAAAACACATCTTTCCCCTCGAAAAAACCTTCACCGGACCTGCGGTCGAATCCCTCATTCGCAAATTCTTTTCCGCCCTCATCCAAAACGGCACCAGCACCGCCGTCATCTACCTGGCCGTCTATGAAGACAGCGCCCACCGAGCTTTTGAAATTGCCGAAGAAATGGGACTGCGCGTGGTCATGGGCAAAGTCATGATGGACCGCGGCAGCTACGGCGACCTGGCCGGCGAACACGCCATTCTCCGCCAGTCCTTAGAAGAAACCGAGCGCCTCATCCAGCGCTGGCACAACAAAGGCCGGTCACACTATGCGGTCAGCCCCCGCTTCGCCATCAGTTGCAGTCAAGACCTCATGCGTCAAGCCGCAGCCCTTGCCGACACCTACCAAACCTATGTGCAAACCCACCTCTCAGAAAACCATCAAGAAATCCAAGCGGTCACCGAACTCTTCCCTTGGGCGCAACACTACGTCGACGTCTACGACCAATGCGGACTGCTCCATGACCGAACTCTACTCGGTCACGCCATCCACCTCAGCTCTGCCGAAGTCGACATCCTACGGGAACGACGCACGGTCATTACCCACTGCCCCAGCTCCAACCTCTTCCTTCGCAGCGGTATCATGCCGCTGGATCGCTGG
>DAIRSW010000114.1:0-9197 GCA_036804205.1 Verrucomicrobiia bacterium
AAACGGTATACTCCACCAGACTGCGATTTTCTTTTAATGGCAGGATATAGCCGAAACTTAGCGGATAGCCCAGGTCATCATCAATATCCATTAAGGTAAATCCTTGGTCCGAAGAGATAATTTCTAAAATTTCCCCGTAGAAAGATTGCCACCAGCCTTCGCCGGGGTTGATCGGAGAAGTGGGCCGCTGGGAAATTCGGGCGCGAGAATCAATCACTCGTTTGCTGTGAAAGATTTGGCCGTCGGCCAGATGAACTGCATGCATTCCTCGCCGCGAGTTTATTTGGGTGACCGGAGCGTTAGTCAGAATGTTCCAACCATGAGACTTCAAGCGTTGGTGACTTAGCTTAAAAAACAATGGAGCGTAGATGTGTGTATAGCTCCACTCTGTCGCTCTATAGAGGTTGCGCCTGCCGTCTCGTTGGAAAGACCAAGCGCTCCAACTTTTGGTCTGGCCGGGTGGCGTTTCTTCGTTTTGGTGTTGCCAGAAGCACCAGCGTTGTTCCTGCCGGAAATGCGCTCTTTCATCAACTAACAAGAGTTTGAGTGCCGGTGCTTTTTCAAGTAGCTGCGACGCTAAGCTTGTGCCGTAACATCCCGCTCCCACGATAATAAGATCGTAAGGAGCTTCTTTCATAACTTTGACTAGGGAGAGTTGAGCCACTCCTTCACCAAAGAAGGAGTGGCTCAGTTAAGTTGAAATCTAAATGCTAGATTTGGTTTGTGTCGTAACCTTCCGACTTACTCAGCTGCATAGCAAGAACCGTGAGGTATACGCCGTAAATGACTTTCGATACCACATCAGCAACGGTGTAGGTGAGGTGACGACCAACAACTCCTGCTTCGTTGAATAGTCCGAGGTAAGGCATCAGATATGCGCCGGGATAAAGCATCCAGGACACTAAGAAGATCAGCCATATCGTTCCAAGAGTTTTCTGGGCATTGGCCGGAATCCCTTCTTGCCCTTCTTTGATAACTTTCCTCATGACCACAAGAATGTGAATGAAGAAGAGTGTTGAGAGCGTTCCCCAGATCAGAAAGGCGGTCGGATTCGTGACCTCGTAATACTGGCCAATATAGCCGGTCAAAATCATGGCGGTTCCTGAGAACCAGAATTGATTGCGAATGGAGGTAAAATTGCTGCGAGTGAGAGTCACAACAAACAAGATCTGGAACAGCAGCATCGGCACATCGATCAGCCAGTTCAAATAGCGGTAGCCATTGTTGAAAAGGTCAGACGTCTGCGCGGTGGCTAAGGTGTATTTCTGAAGATCCGGGTCGAATGTAAAAGCATTTACCCAGTTATCGCGTTGGACCAACAAAAGTAGGAAAGCACTAACCATCACCACCACAGATAGAACCGAAGACATTCGATATTTTGGTGCCACCGACTTGATTGTAAGGATGAAGTAAAATAGCGCGGCTAGCATAACTGCATAGCCAAGTGTTAAGACGTGGGCTGATAGTTGATACGCCATCTCGGAGTATCCTTCGAGTCCCACGTAGTTCTCAAAGGTTGCGTTTCCGAGTTGATCTCCTTTTGGTTCTAATATGTTCATAGGTATTTAGGGCTACAGATTAGGAACGCGCGCTTTCGTTAAGGCGGATGCACCTTATCTTAGCCGAATCTAATACCTACGGGAATCGACGTGACAATAGGAGCGCTTCCTTGAGGCGTCGCATATATTCCTCTCGCGAGATCTCGATGACGCCAAATGTTTGCAAATGCGAGGTGGACCACTGCACATCCAAAAGGTGGAATTGCCGCTCAACCAGCCGGGTGACTAACGCGTGTAAAGCCACTTTGCTCGCGTCGGTCGCGGTGTGAAACATAGATTCCCCACAAAAAACTCCTCCGACTTGCACACCATAAAGTCCGCCCACCAGCTTGTTGTTTTGCCAGCACTCAACACTATGAGCGTGACCATCATGATGAAGAGCAACGTAGCTTCTAAAAATGACCGGATCAATCCACGTTTCTTCACGAGCGGCGCAACCCAGTAGGACTTTTTCAAAGGCGGTATTGTAGCGAATCTCGAAAAGATTTTTCTTGAGAGTGCGTCGAAGCCCATGGGGCCAGTGCGCGGAGTCCAGGGGCAGAATGGCTCTAGGATCAGGCGAAAACCAGCCGATCTCCCCATCGTGCATGGCCATTGGGAAAATCCCATTGCTATAGGCGCGTAACAGCAGCTCTTTGGGGAGTATCGGGATCTGAGGCTCCTGCGGGTTAAGAGGTCCTGCGCTCATAGCTTTTCTAAGTTCGCAGGACTAAGCGGTTGGTGCAAAAGAAATTCACCCTCGCCTTGGCGCTTCATGGGGACAGTCTTCGCTTGGTCCACAACCGGTCCTCATCCGGAGTGTATTCAAAGCGATCATGAATGCGGCCTGACCCGCCCTGCCAGAACTCAATCCGGTTTGGAACCACCCGATACCCGCCCCACTGATTGGGCATAGGTATTTTCCCGACCGGAAACGCTCGTTGCAAATCCCGCAATCGGGTCTCAAGAATGGAACGCGAGGGAATAGTCTCGCTCTGGTTCGATACCCAAGCGCCGAGTTGGCTTTCTCGTGGTCGGCTTAAGAAATATTTCGAGGCTTCAAAAAAGCTAAGCTCTTGTGCCTCGCCCTGCACGATGACCTGCCTCTCGAGAGCGAGCCAATTGAAGACCAAAGCCACGTGTGGGTTGGAATGTATTTCTTTGGCTTTGGTCGAACGTTTGTTGGTGAAGAAGGTGAAGCCTTTGGTGTTAAAGAATTTCAATAGAACTGTCCGCGCATTCACAACTCCATTAGGCAGCGCCGTGGCCAGAGTCATCGCGTTGGGCTCAAGGCAAGGGAAATCCACCGCCGCCTGTAGCCATTGGTCAAAGAACTGAAAAGGACAGTCAGGCAGCCCCGCCTCCTTAAGAGGCTCGCGCTCATGGCCATAGTCGCGCCGCAGAGAACTGAGATCGCCATCTTTTGCTGTGAAAGGAGGTTGCACTTGTAAAGTGTAACACGGGATGCCCTTCGGCTTCAAGGTGCTGCCGCAGCACAAAGTTTCTCCAAACCAGCCTCGGATCCGGACCTTTGGCTTGACCTTGACCTCGCCTCCCTTCAGAATGTTTCGAATTCTCTAACAACCCTCCACAACTCCTATTATTATTATGGCAAACAAAACTTTTCGCGTTGGAATGATCGGCTACAACTTCATGGGGCAGGCCCACTCCAACGCTTGGCGTCAAGCCGGACGCTTTTTTGATCTACCTGGAACCCCGGTTCTCCACACCATTTGCGGACGTAACGCCGCCAAGACTGAGGCGGCTCGTGAAAAACTTGGCTGGGACAAAGCCTCCACCGACTGGCGTCAGGTCATTAATGATCCGGATATTGACATCGTGGATATTTGCACTCCGAACGATTCTCACGCGGAAATCGCGATCGCCGCCGCCAAAGCAGGCAAACACATACTTTGCGAGAAGCCCCTCGCTCTGGATGTGGCTCAGGCCGAAACCATGGTAGCCGCTGTCGAAAAAGCGGGTGTTGTGAATATGGTCTGCCATAACTACCGCCGCATTCCTGCGATCGCTTTGGCCAAAAAAATGATCGAGTCCGGTGAGCTGGGCGACCGGATTTACCACTATAGGGCGCGCTACGCCCAGGACTGGATTGCTGACCCACAGTTTCCTTTGGTTTGGCGCTTGCAATCCGAAATAGCCGGGTCAGGCACGCACGGTGATATCAACGCGCATATCATCGACCTCGGACGTTACTTGGTCGGAGAGCTCAGTGAGGTCTCCGCCTTGATGGAAACGTTTGTTAAGGAGCGCCCGCTGCAAGAGGAAGCAGGCGAAGGTTTGACCGCCACCGCCAGTCAAAAAATGGGTCAAGTCACCGTCGACGACGCGGTTTCATGGATCGGTCGGTTCCAGAACGGAGCATTGGCCAATCTGGAAGCTACGCGTTTTGCTTACGGCAGAAAGAACCACATTACTTTAGAGGTTAACGGCAGCGCAGGATCCTTGGCCTTCAACTTTGAGGACATGAATCGACTCGAATATTTTGACGCTCGCTTGCCGGAGGGTCGACAAGGCTTTCGCAGCATCCTAGTGACCGATGGTAGTCATCCTTTCGTGGGATCATGGTGGCCGCCCGGACACATTATTGGATACGAGCACACGTTCGTGCACACCTTTGTGGACTTTATCAAAGCGGTAGAAGCGGGGCAGAGCATTCAGCCCACCTTTGCGGATGGCTTAGCGAACCAAAAAGCTCTGCACGCCATCGAGGAAAGCGCCAAGACGAGATCTTGGATCAGCCTCTAGATGCAACCCCACTTCTAACAAGAGTGAGATGAGCCACGTAACCCAAGCCTTATCCCCCACCAGACAAATTCTCGTGTGAGCGTTGTCCCACAGAGTCATCGTCCTTGGCGGGAGTGGAGCTTTGGGTTTGTATCAACTTTTCTTTCAGGGTTTGGGCAGACCTTTTTTATCGCCCTCTTTCTGGTTTCTCTCACCGGTGCCTTGGGGATCACGGAAGGCAAGTTTGGTTTGCTTTATGGGCTCGCCACCTTGGTTTCAGGACTGAGTCTGCCGCTCTTTGGCCGATGGCTCGACCGCAAAAATGAGTCAACTACCTTTGTGGCAACCGGCTTAGGGCTGGCCTTGTCGCTGGTGCTCTTGGCTTTGACGGCGCATTGGGGCGTTATGGTGTTGGCGATCATTGGCCTGCGAATTTTCGGTCAGGGCGCATTTTCACTGATCGCCATGTCGGCCATGGCAAAGTATTTCCAGCGCTCCCGAGGTTTTGCATTGGGCATCAGCAG
This sequence comes from Verrucomicrobiia bacterium, assembly GCA_036804205.1. Lineage (GTDB taxonomy): Bacteria > Verrucomicrobiota > Verrucomicrobiia > Chthoniobacterales > CALDSX01 > DAIRSW01. The sequence goes on from DAIRSW010000114.1 coordinate 4,808, forward strand.
TCTTGGCTTTCCTTTTGGTGAGATGCTCCTGCCGGCTTGCACACTCGCTCTTATCGGTCTGCTAGGCTGGCGACATACCCTGCTCTTTTATGCCGGAGCCCTCCTGGTAGTTGTAGGATTCATTCGAGTTTTCCTGCTTGCCAAAAGACTTCGTCATGAGTCCAGCGTGGAGCCTCCGACCATGCCGGTGCGCCGGCTATTACCCCACGGCGCTTTTCGTTGGTGGCGTGATCCTTTTTTTTGTCTTGTCACTGCCGCTTCAGTGATCATGCCACTAGGCGGCACCATCATGTTCCTCTACCTGGTGCCGATCACTCAGTCCAAAGGCTGGTCAGCAGAGTGGTTGGCTGGCGGATTTGTTTTGTTCGCGGTAATTCGGGCGACGGTTGGTGTAGCCATTGGTCCGATTATCGACCGGGTTGGGGGCACAAAGCTCTATGCGCTTTCTATCAGCCCCTTTGTCGTGGCGGTGGCGGCTCTGTGGCTTGCTCAAGATCCGTGGGTCGGACTCTTATTTTTTGCAATGATCGGAGTGGCTTTCGGTGGCGGCACGGTGATGACCGCTCTTCTGGCTGAGGTTTATGGTACGGAGCGTATCGGAGAAATTCGTGGCCTTTCAACCGCTGCCATGGTTCTTAGTTCGGCGTTGGGACCTTTGCTTGCTGGTTTGGCCATGGAGCAAGGCTGGGGGTTTGAGCAGATTATGATTGGCCTCTTAGCCGCGAGCTGTCTCTCCGTCGCAGTGGCCGCATTCGCCCCCCGACTAGCGAAAGCCTAAGGGCTTGTCCTCGTCGCCCTCAAGGCCCCAATTTCTTTTCACCGCAGCCAAGTTTTTTCTCGACCTGCACTCCACTTTAATCCTATAAAGGGTGATGAGCCCGACTAAGCCTGCCATTCTCGTTCTTTGCACCGGCAACTCGTGTCGCAGTCACATGGCCGAGGGAATCCTTCGGCATGCTGCCGGCGATCAAATTGAGGTGCACAGCGCAGGTTCAAAACCGGCTGGTTATGTGCATCCCAAAGCCATTCAAGTCTTGCAAGAAATTGGGATCGATATCTCGCAGCATAGCTCCAAGCACATGAACGACTTTTTGGATCGGCCCATTCATACCGTTGTCACGGTGTGCGGCAACGCCGATCAGCAGTGTCCAATGTATCCTGGGCAGGTCCAACGGTACCACTGGGGTTTTGACGACCCCGCTCATGCCACAGGAACGGAAGCCGAAATCTTGCAAGAATTTCGAAGGGTCCGCGACGAAATTCGCCAGGTTTTTGAAGCCTATGCCGCAGGGCTTAAACACGCTCTTCCCCCAGCTTCGGGTGATCAGGAAAAGTAGCGGGCAAAGCCAGCACCTTCGGGCTTACTTTCTTCCGTTCGAAGCTTGCGTCAGGGGGTTATTGCGAGGTTCAGGTATGCTCAGCAAAACAATGAACCCGAGCAACATCAAGCCGCCGGATAGGCATAGCAGGATGAAAATTCCTTCCGATAGCTGAGACAGCAGGCTTGCCGACACGCTGACCCCCACGAGCCCGATGAGGTAGGCGAAGCTGTTTAAAGCCATCAAACTTGGCATGCGCCGTCCGTGTGCAAGTTCTGTAGTTACGGCGTTGTCGCTCACCATCATGGCTTGAAACACAAAGCCCCAAACCACGAAGACAGCGGTAAAATGCCACACCTCATGCGCGCCCCAAAACATGAAGAGCATGACGATAAAGAGTAGCCTGGCAAAAAGCGCCACGCCCTTTCCTCCGAACCGGTCGCCAAGAATACCCGCGGTCACATTGCCCGCGATGCCGCCGGCCATCTGCGCGGAAAGCATGATGCCGGCCAGCGCATCCTCTTGGCCGGTCACTGCCAACGCCTGAACCATCATAAACGGCACGATGAAAAATTGGCTGGCGCCTAAAGTTCGTCCCACCACATAACGCGCAAAAAGGGGAAAAGACCGGACCAACTGTGGCAGGCCATGAAAAAATTCCAAGATCCCGCGATCCGGTCGTTTTACGAACGGCGGAGCTGGTGCTTCCTGAGTCAATAGGTAAGCAGCCAGGGAGAAAGCCATGGCCACAAAAGCTAAAAGATGAAGCAGCGCAAAACCCTGCACGCCACCCTCTGTGCTCAAGACTCGTTCGACCAAAAAACCGCCAAGAAGGCCCATCAAGGCTCCCATAATCTGTTTAAGCGCCGTAGCGCTTGACCGACGTTGTGGTGACACGGTTCTCGCCGACAAAGTGAACCAGGCAGAAAGCCCGATCCCGCCAAAGAGCCCGCTTAGGAAGGGAGTGAGCATGACCACCCCCAAAGCCAGGGTGGTGTTAGTCTGCCCCCACAAATATAGCGCGGCAGCCGCAAACAAAAAGGTGAGCCGCTGCCACAAACCGCACCAGACGATGAAAGGCTTGAGGACGGGCAGCGCCTCCACTCGGTGAGACACAAAAATGGAGGGAAGCAAAATCCCAAACCACATCAGCATTGGCAAGAAGGCCAGTAAGCTTCGATCTCCACCCAGAGAGGTCACCATGACTGGCAAGACGGTGTCGGCGCTCACAAGAGCCAAGCCGCCCATAAAGAAGCCGCCTTCCGCAACAAAAACCCAGTAATTGCGGCGGGTGAAGCAAGTGCCCACCTCCGCTTCAGCAGGGAATGGTGGATTGGCGGAGAGAGGAGGCGAAGGACGCATGAATCAAATGCAGGGTGACCAGAAGTCACCGTATTCAAAAATCATGGCCGGTCTTTGGCAAAATAAGTTGGTGACTTTGATAACCAACCGGACAGGCCCTCAGACGGTGCCCCCATTTTGTGCTTAGCTCCCAAAAACCATCCCCGACGTCAGCAAAAGTATGGGTGCCCGAACCGCATACCAAGGGAACCTCAGCAGCCCAGGCGGCTTCGATTAAGTCGGAGGCGGGAAAACCTCCCTGAAAGCCTTTACGCCGTGGTGCACTTGAAATTTCCAGTGCCATCTGCTTGGAGCGTAGCAGATCAATGAGTTCTTCAACCCAAGCCACTCGATCCTGAGGATATGCAACGCCATGCAGCGTCAAGGCGTCCGCATCGGCCAGCACGTCAAAGCTACTGGACTGCAGGAGTAGCCGGAGTTGGTAAAGATACTCATGCCAAAGGGCGTCGGGTTGACGGGTCACCCACTCGCTTTCTTCGGTGGGCCGGTCGATGCGCAGGCCCTCGGTAAGGACCGCGATTTTGGCCACGACCAGATCGAGGTTTTTCCAGTTGGCATCGACCCAAGGCCGGGTAGTCGGGTAGGTCTGCGGGTCGTTCGAGACTTCAATGCCAACCGAGATGGTTAAGGCCGGCCACTCAGCTCGCAAGGCATCGACTACCTCGAAATCGATTCCCTCCCAAGAGGCGGGGTGGTCGACGAAAGCGATTCCCGGAAGCTCTTGCTGTTGAGCTGTCTCCAGCCACTCGTTAAGTAGCTCCGGCCGATATTTGCGCACCCGATAGCCCTGAGGATGCGTTTTAAGGTCGGCGGGTAAACCGGATGGCATAGAGAGGTGGAAGAGGTGGAGCTATTCCGATTGTCCTACAACAAAGCGCCAGGTTGACCGCCAATCCGAATGCGAAAGCAGATAAACTTCTACCCGATATTCTTGATTGGGCACCAGCATGCGCGTGCTCACTTCAGCGGTGAACTCCGCCTTCTCGCCGGGGTTCAGAAGGAGGAATCCAAGTTCTTGAGTAAACAGTCGATCGTCCGACCAACGATACAAGCGTTCTTGGCCCCAGACTTCGACTTCGATCCTCTGACCTGAGCGAAATTGCAGTCTCTGTGGCAGTTTGCCAATATTGCTCAGCTGAGCGATTAGATGAATCCGGCGATCGGCAGGCAACCTGGGTGCTGCAGGTTTGGCAAATAAGTCCAACTGCAGACCTCGCGAGCGAATGCTATTCACACGCAAATGGTCATCCGCGATTCCCACCGGTGCCACCAGCGGTGCTTGACTCTCGCCAAAAGGCAAAAGCTGGCATCCGGTCAGAGGCATCAAAGCTAGCGCAAGTAGAAAAAGGATTCCCAGGCCTGGCCATGGGCGGATAGGGTTGGCTGCATAAACAAGGCTCATTATAGAAACTGTGTAACGGCAAGCAGCCAAGCTTGCAAACCGATTTAGTTGTTGGAAGGTATTAACAAATGAAAACTCGCATGCTCCCACCTCACCCAAGGACCGCTGCTTTAATCATTGGCTTGCTCGCTGTTGCCATCTTTATTCCGCAAGCCGAGGCGGGATCGCGAAAGCCAAAGGTCAGTATCCGTATTCACGAAATGGCCGCCACCGGGGATGGCCCTTCGTTTTCCGTGCCGGTAAAGCCTAAAGGAACAAATTTGGAAGTGCCAATGAGTCGCTTAGCCTTGGTCACAGAGAAGGATAT
>DAIRSW010000115.1:0-8790 GCA_036804205.1 Verrucomicrobiia bacterium
TCGATCACCGCCTTGTGCCTGAGCGCCCAGGTTTGGTCGGGCTACGCTTTGGAGAAAAGGATCGTCAGCGGTTTTGTAAACTGAGCGGGCTAGCCTTTGATGTCGAAGCATCTTGCGGCCCAGCCTTGTTCCGCGAGCGCGCATTGATTACCCACCGCGGGATGAGTGGTCCCGCTATCCTCCAAGTTTCTTCATTCGCCACCGGCAAACATAAAGTGAGCCTGGATCTCATGCCCGGAGTCGACGCGCGTAAATGGCTGGAAGCTGAACCAGGAGGGCACGTGGCCAAACGCTTAGCAGAGTTCTTGCCCACCAGATTTGCTGAGGCGTGGGCTGCGGAGTTTGCTCCACCACGTGCCATTGCACAATCATCACGTGCTGAGGTGGAGACTTTGATCTCGGCGCTCAAAGGGTGGAGACCCCCGTTTGTTGATACCGACGGCTATGCCAAAGCCGAGGTCACCGTGGGTGGTGTTGATACCCGCGATCTCTCCAGCAAAACTATGGAATCTCGAAAGATCGAAGGGCTCTACTTTATCGGCGAATGCGTGGATGTGACCGGATGGCTTGGGGGCTATAATTTCCAATGGGCTTGGGCATCCGGTCATGCCGCCGGCCAGGCGGCCTGACCCGGTGCACTCAGAAACTTACCCACTGCTGGAAGATTCCGAGGGCACCAAACGCCCAAAACCTCCAGCAGCAGCTCTCACGTAGGGGAACTTATTGAAAGGACTCGGATTCGGTGGTGGGAGAATCGGGTAGAAACCTTGATCCGGATTTAAGACAGCCATGCCTTCGACTCGAAGTCCTGCATTGCGCAAATCTTGCAAGTAAGCACTCAAATCTTCCTGAGGTTGATCTTCGAAAGCTTCTTGGAGACAGATCACGCGACCGATTCCTCGTGCACGCAGGCTCTTCAGGCTGGGCAGAATGCTGTCATCAAGAAAGTAACGATTATCGAATTGGTTAGGGCGAGGTTGTTCTTTGCCGAGGCGATTTCGGTCGCACAGCCAGGCCGGGGGAGCAGCTGGCGAGAGGTCACGTTTCAAATATTCGAGCGTCGAGGCATGGCGAAGCAGTTGTGCCAAAATCCATTCCGGATGCAAAACGCCTTTGGGGTGCGGCCAATGATCAAAGGTACAAATGGTCTGGAATCCTGCCCCAACCAGGCTGGGGGCTAAGGCAACAGACTGAGGGCCTGGCAGGTCAACAATCAGCCAAACATGCTCGCCCAATTGTTGGCGGTTGCTCTTGAGCCAGTCTTTGAATGGATCTAGAGGCGGCTCCCAGCCTTTCACCAAGTTCGAGTCGGTGGCCCCTCGGGCTTCACTCGGCACGCGGTCGAGCGCCGCAAACAAGGGCGCGCAGTGATATGCCTCCCAAGGGCTGCCAAGCGGAGGAGACCAGATCGCGAACAACTCCGCCGATTTTTCGTAGCGCATCCACTCTTGAGCTCCTCCGGCGTCATAAGATTGGCGTGATCCAACAACGACCCCAATTTTTGAGCGGGGGACAAACAGTGGCCAATGCGGTCGTCCAATCCATTCAAGCGGCTTTTTCCACAAGGGTAGTAACATGATAGGCTTCGTGGGTAAGGAAAGGCTGCTCGGCTGCTCGACTGTAGTAGCCGGCAAACTTTCCGTTGATGAGAAATGCACCAATGGCCGGATACAGTTGGCCTGTGGCAAAAGTTAAAGGGGTGTTGCGAAAACAACGTTGCATCAGAAAATCCTGTGGAGTCTTGCTAGCCTCTTGAAGCGCCTGGTCCCATGCCGGCGCATCGACTAAACATCCCATCACAACCGAATCACCCATGCGCCCAAAAGCATGCTTGAGGACCCAATCGTCTCGCTCGGCTTGCCACTGAGGAATGTGGGCGGGATCAAATTCCACACTGGCCGGGGCGTATTCTTCTACGAAATTTCGGTCATCCTCGTCCAACACGCCGGGCTTTGCCCAATGAATAAAAAGACGTTTACTTTGCCGAATCAATCGACGCAGAGGATTCATGACCGGAAAACGCGCCACCACCTTCTGCCAGTCCTTGAGGTTGGCGAGCATCGGCAGCCACTCGCCGGGATAGAAGCGAAACCCAGCATCAAACCTGCGCCCCATGATGTGAGCTTGACCCAACCAATTAGCCTTCAAGTGTGCGGGAGAACAAAGCTCGGTTTCATGGCCGGCTTCCTTAAGCAGTTTTTCCAAAATCAACATGTGCTGTAAATCTTCGGAGTAGCCGGTCGCAAACATAAAAGCCACTCGCTCCCACGGCTGTAAAGCTTGCAGAAACGCTTGGTCTAGTCGCCCTTGGAAGCGTGCTCCATTGTTCAGCTGTTCCCCAAGTAATTCCGGCAGCCCGATGGCCTCATTAAAGCCTCCCGGCACATCTTCGTTAAACTCAGAGACCATCCACCGTCCATCATCTGTTGGAAATAAATCGTATCGAGCAATTTGGAGCGCTTGCTCAGGTTCGGCTTGAATCAGGGGAATGACCGGAGCAGGGATACCGAGGTAACGAAGCAATTCGGCGTCTTGGGAGATTTCTCTCTCGAGCTTGGCCAGAATGTTCGCAAACCTTTCCACCACAGTAATGACTCGCTGGTGCTCTGCTTGAGTCAAGACCATGGATTCGGGCAAGACCAGACATTTGCCAACGGCGTTGATGTCCCACTTAAAATAATCGAAGCGGAGAGTATCCAACACCTGCTGGCGTTCCTTCGGGGTTAGGGGCCATGGGGAGCTTTTCATCCTGCTCCTTCCGAGAATGGCCAGCCGGCTTCCATCTGACGACTCAAAAACCAGGTGCCAGCTCCTAGCCCCAGGTAAGCTCCGTTCTCCAGCAAACGTCCAAAGGGATTCTCTCGAAAGCCTGCAAAACGATGCAGCAGCATTGAGATAAGTTCATGCACAAGCACCATTCCAGCAATGGCCCCTACGCATAACAGGCCGTGACCCCAGCCGTAAAAATCTCCCGACACCGCTTCAGTAATGACCCAGGCCACACTTAAAGTGTAGGTTGAGGCCGCCAGGCCATCTCCAATATCCCCATTCTGCTGAATCTTTTTACTCAACTCTCGCTCACGGCTGGCAAAAAAGGCTTTGGCCACGCATAGCACAATGTAACCCAATAGGAAAAAGCCTACCGGAATCCACCAGCCTCCTTCATCGCCGGTGTCATCGGGATCAGCTTCGCCCCACAAGCTGCCCCCGTAGATCATGCCAATTGAGATCAGAAATGACGCGTAATACAGAGCGGCAGACATGTTGCCTCGTTCAATTACATCCGCCCTCCACCGTGCCCCGAAAATGCTGGCGGTCATGGCTCCTAGTGGTCGAATTATCGCATAACCCAACACAAAATAAAAAATCTTGTAGATCGCAGTCACGCTTGGATCGGCCTGAAAGTTTAAGACGTAAACCAACCAGGCCAAGGTCAGAAACACTGCCAGACGCACAACTCCAATGGTGGCGGGATCTCGCACTGCCAAGCGCGCGGTACGATAAGGTGCATAAGCTACGTAGCTGACGATGCTTACAACCAGAGCAATGAAAAAAATAGTGAACTCATCATCTTCCACGTGGCATACCTTGAACAACTTAAAGCCCGTGGTCAATGGGCTCACGAGCAGAAATTCACTATCGGCCTGGCATCATTTCCAGCACGTAGCCATGCAGATAAGACGTTTCGGGCATGTGCACCAACACCGGATGATCCAAGCCTTGTCGTAACTGCTGATGCACGCGAGCTGATGACTTGGCATCAAGCAGACTTTCTTCGATAACTTCAAACAACAAGGCAGCAGTCATGTGGTGCGAACAGCTAAAAGACACCAAAAGCCCACCCGGACGGAGCAGCTGCATGGCCCGCACATGAATTTCTTTATACCCACGCCAGGCTTCCTGCAATCGCCCCTTGGATTTGGTAAAAGAAGGGGGATCCAGGATTACCAAGTCATACTCCTGCTTGGCCTGGCTTGCGCGACGGAGTTCGTCAAACACATTGACACAACGCGCCTCGACCTCCACTCCATTCGCCTGCGCATTCTCACGAATAGCTTCGGTGTGACGAGCGCTGATCTCCCAAGCTTCAACCGACCTAGCTCCGGCTAAGGCACACGCGATGGCGAAAGCCCCGCGATAGCTGAAGCAATCCAACACTTTCTTGTCCGCAGCCATGTTGGCTACCAAGGAATAATTGGCCGCCTGATCAAGATATAAAGCCGTTTTATGGCCGCCTGCATCATCATCCGGATTCCATTCAATCATTTGCTTCGCCCCCGCAAAAAACACTTCGCTCCTATCCGGGGGCTCTCCAAACAGACAGCCCACCCTCGCCTCCAAGCCTTCGGCCTTGCGGATAGGCGCATCGTTACGCTCCAAAATAGCGACCGGCTTAAACAACTCCGCTAAAGCAGCAACAATCAACTCCCGCCGCTGATCCATAGCCCACGTCAATGTCTGTAAGACCAACACCTGATCGTAGCAATCCACAATCACACCCGGCAGACCGTCCCCTTCGCTGTGCACCAATCGAAAGCATCCCTTACTTTGCAAGAGATACCCATCTCTCTCGCGCTGTAACATGGCAAGGCGCAAGCGTCGGTCGAAAAAGTCGCGATCCAAGTCCTGTCGTTGTCGCGAGAACCTTCTGGCGACGATCTGTGAGCTGGGATTATAAATCGCGCTTCCCAGCATGCGATCCCGGCCATCCTTGAGACTGACCACATCACCAGGCTCTGGCTCTCCAAAAATCTTGAGCACTTCGCTCGTGTAGACCCAGTCATGCCCCCTCAAAATGCGGGAACGCGGTTTGATCACTAGACCTGCCATAAAAATCTATTTTTTGCGTAGGAGTCTTTTCAACTTGATCGAGAGCTGTTGGGACCGCTCCACGTTCGGCTCAAAATCGACCAGCACGTTGTGGTTCATGGTTTCAACCACATCCAGTTTCTTGGCCAACTCTTCAAGCAGCTCCTCGCCAAAAAGGCCTACCCCATTGCGCAAGGAGACCAAAATCCGCTCGCATTGGGCTGATAACATTCTGGTAAAGGCCTGGACAGCCTGCCGACGCACATGGCCTAGTTGGTAAAAACTCCACCCGGCTACACCAAACACCGTCACCAACGACACCAAGGCCGGGATACTCCACAGAGAAAACAGCACGAGCAGTGCCAACAAGGCTAGGCCTACACCCGTTGCAACGACCGGTTGCCACGCCGCGACCTTCACGCTGCGCACATAACCAGCGGCCTGTTCACGCGCCGAGCCCGTGGCACTTCGTTCATGAATATCACTTTCAAAACGCGAGACTAACGCGGCTTGACGATCTTTTAATTGAGGAAAGATGCGCGCGCTACCCGGCAATTGTGCCATCACTTCCTTCGGGCACTGCTCATCCAACTGCTGCCATACCTCGGCGAGTTGCTGTTCAATCTTTGCGGTTTGCTCTCGCAAAATAGGCACCAACACCTCACGCAAATCATCATCGACCTCCTCAAGCATCGCTTCAGCAGCCACAGGACTGGCGGCTAAAAGTGTTTCCAGACTCGGCCACACGATCCGAGCACTCATGCGCGGCAAGGCACGCGTAATGACTTCACCCACCTCACTTCGCAGTGACTCATCCATGCTGCTGCTCTCCTGTCTGAGCCAGCGATGCACCCTGACTAAAGATCTTTCGAATTGCAGGAGTTGGCGGTCCGAATTTTGTAGCTCCTTAAAAAAAGCGCTGGCGCGTTCTTGCAACACATCGGCCAGGCCGCCGGTATCCATAACGGCCTCGCGAAATTCTTTGCGCCTCGGATGTTCTTCTTGCTCAAAAAGCTGGGCGCAAACGGTTTTTAGACTAGCCCAATCCTGTTCCGCCTCCCCGCCCGGCTGATTGAGAGTTCCTGCCCCGGCAAGCATGAGAGCCGGCAACTCTCGCCCGAATTTTTTTATACAGGTCTGCTGAAAATACTTCATCAAGGCCACTTGATTGTCTGGGCTCAAATGCTCTCCATGAGATAACAGCAAGACAAATCGTTCTGGGTTCAGCCGGTTTACTTGGGCGAGAACCTGCCATGCATCCACATGCCAAGGGTCGTCGGCAGAGACAAAAAATAGGGTGAGATCCAGCTGCGGAAGAAGTTCCTCGCAAAACTCTTCCATTCCAGGAAAGGCACTCGCCAGAGGCACATCCAAGATGCTGTAGTCCAATAGGCTATCGATAGCCAAAATCTCCTCGGTAATCATGGAGGGCAATTCCTCCTCTGGGAGCTCACGGGTGTGCTTAATCAACCGAATGGGAGCATCGGCAGGCGTGGCCGCCAGTTCAGGCAAGCGAAACAGGCTTTGTAAACCCGCGCTATGGCCACTCGCAGGCGCTCCCATTGCAGCCACTGTGAGCGGGGCCCTTAATTTTTCTAAGATTTTGCTCAGCTCCTGACTGACATCCTGAGTATCGGGCAGCTCATCGGCTAGGCGTTGGAGGCTGTACACCAAAGCCCCCGCTTCAGCGCGTTCCTGCAAAAAGCTCGATGCGGGCATGGACGTCTTAACGAAGGTTCAAATGAACCACTGCGAGTTCAGGAGGAGCCCCATGCTCCGTCAACGACCGACCTTCGAGGGCCAGCAACTGAGAAACCGTCACCAAACGATAACCTCTTCGCTTCAATCCATCAATCGTCGCGGGCATCGCCGCGATTGTGGTAGCATGGATGTCATGCGCTAGTAAGATACCTCCGGGATGAGCTCCATCCAACAGCCGCTGAGTCACCACCGCGGCATTGCGGTCCTTCCAGTCTCGCGGATCGACCGACCACATGATCGTCGGGTAACCAAACTCCCGGCGAATCCACTGACCCTGGCGTTCGTTAAGTCCACCATACGGAGGGCGAAAGGTAGCAACCTCAACCCCGGCCACCTGCTTGATCACCTGCCGGGTTCGTTGCAATTCTGAGCGCACGCTAGCGTCATTCAGTTTTGTCAAAAGCGGATGCGACCAGGTGTGGTTACCCAACTCATGGCCTTCGGCCACAATGCGACGCGTGATGCCAGGATAACTCTGCACCTTGTCCCCAAGCACATAAAAAGTCGCTACCACCTGTTTTTCTCTCAAGATATCGAGTAAACGCGGTGTGTGCACAGCATGCGGGCCATCATCAAAGGTCAAAGCCACGAACCGTTGGGACGTGGAGACCGAACTGTAACGCGTCCGGCTGCCTATCGGTGGTCTACTGCTGGTGTTACTTGGAGAGTTTATCACCCGGGCTATAGATGCCGATGTCGCCGCAGCAGCAGAGGGAGGCAAAGGATTTGGTTTTTGTGAAGCACAACCCCCCAGCGCAACGACCATGATGGCCAGGAGCAAAGATGGAAGAAGCCGTTGGATGCAGGATATACGAAAGCCGATCATAAAAGTAAACCAGGCTACCGCTTGAGCACAGCTTTTCAACCCACAAGGCACGTGATGAGTGGAATCCCTTTTTCTTCGTTTGGACGTGCTACGCCTAAGTAGACCCGCGACACGAGACGAGGCAGGCGTGGTCAGGATGCCCGAAACCACTTCAGCCGCTTTTGCACGCTTCCCAAACCTTGCTTCATTAGCCGGCTAAACCAACGTTTCTCAGCCAGCTCTGCATTCTGTGCTTTGAGTTGTGCAATCTCCTCCTTGATACTCACAGCTGCTGCTCGCTGCTCTCGGATCTTGACCTTCAGTTGGTGGAAGCTCCAAAGGTTCTCACCAAGAAAGCTCGCCTGCTCGTCACTTAATGGGCAATTGTTCTGGTTGTGCTCGGTTTCAGGACGAATTTTGTAGGATATCCCAAAATGCTCTTCAAGCCAGGCGGCATCCTCCTCAAATGCCGCGTTTCTACTTTCAACAAAATGCTTTTCTAATCGAAACCGCTCTCCTGGCATTGAAATGAAAGATTCTATAAGTTCTGCGTAAGCGATTCGCGTCCGGTCGTCAGCTTCTTTCCAATTCTGAGAACCATTAATCCAATCCAGAATTTTTGCTGCTAACATGCTTAACGCAGCATTGCGTCGGGTAGCGGGCTGTCCTTTCAAAATCGCGTCCTGCCTGACAGCCAAAATGTTACAAAAACCAGTCAACAAGCCTCCGGCTTGGCAAGCGATCTGGTCATAGTCGTAGACTTCAATTCGATCCGCGAGTTTGTTCCAAATTCTAAGCCGTCGCTTGAAATAAGTAAATTTGCTAACAACCTCGATGGATTCGTTCAAGGTGCGATAGTGCTTGAGGTGTTCTTGAACCAAACTTGAGTAGACCTGCTGGGGGTTTCGCGCCAACGCGACGACCCGCACAACATTCGCTAGACCCTCCGCCCATTGTAGCACGTCTGAAATCGCCTCCTCGTTCATAAGCGCTAGGGCTTCTGCGGAAATCAGCATTCGCTGTGCAGTCGAGTTTTGAATTTCCTGGTCGAACTCCTCCCGTGGAATCCTCACCCGCACCCCAACTTCACGCCTATATTGTTTTTTTCCTGAAGCCGCGCAAAACCAATCCAAAAACTGTCTGGAGTGGTTTTCAGCGAACCCTGGATAAAATAAGTCATACTCCTTCTCGAGCATTTGTCTATTCAACCAGAACCAGTGTTGCAAATAGGTGGTGCCTGTCTTGTGAAGGCCAATGTGAAGAATTATTTCTCGAAATTTTTTAGCTTGCATAGGTCCCCATCTTCCAAGGTCCAGAATTTTCCCGAGCGGACGAAAGTTGGTCGTTCCGCTATCTAATATGCATTCAATACACAAACAAGCTTTCCAATGGCTTTTGCAGATCCGCAAAACGCA
>DAIRSW010000115.1:8818-9158 GCA_036804205.1 Verrucomicrobiia bacterium
CCCCGCCATAATCCAACAACACCTCAAAGCCGTTTGAAGTTAGCCCGTTCGGATGGCGATCCCCAATATACTCACTAGCGGGCTTGCCGTTGCTTGTTTTGATCCGCGTGAGCCGGTGCCGCATTCCTGATCCGGACTCGCTTGAGCTGAACACCGCGTCGACCACCTCATCCATTCTTATCGCTGTGTAACTACCATACAAATAACCATCCGGGGCCTCAAAAAAATCATCAAAGTATCGATTCACCGACCATTGGACATGCCCCGTGCTTGCCTGAAGCTTTTCCATAATCGGCTCAAGATCTCCGAACCGAGATTCCAAGGCGTACTTAATAGCATC
>DAIRSW010000116.1:0-9141 GCA_036804205.1 Verrucomicrobiia bacterium
GACGATGTGACCGGACTCTTCCCATGGCCGGAGTAGTTCGCGGGCCATGGAGAATTTTTCCATAGGAAAAGGATGGTTTTCCGGAAGAGGAATCTCGTAGCCTGCGGAGTAGAAGCAGGGCAGGGGATCATGCATGCCCTAATGTTTCGCTTGGGCAGTGGCTTTGGGATTCGCTTGAGGTGGTGGTTGAGAAATTTCTTGGGGCGGATGAGCGGGCGGATGGTTTTTATTCCACAACGCGATCCAAGTGTCTCGTGCTTGAGGGATGTCGCGTTTGGGTTGACGATAGTGGAGCTCAAACACTTGGAGGCAATTGTCCGGGAGGAAGGGGACCAGTGCGTCCCAATCAATCAGGCCAGTGAAGGGGATGCGATGATCGCGCCGTGCCCAGGTGACATCATGAATGTGACAGCCGATGGTGCTGGGCCCCAGGGCTTGCAGGCACTCTTTGTGGTCGAGAAAACCCAGATGGTCTTGAATTTGAGCATGGCCAAAGTCATGCCAATACCCGACCGGCCCCCCGTGAAAAGTTTCTAGGAGGTCGAGGACTTCCTCGTGAGTGGGGACTTGCTCGAATTGGTCGCGGCATTCGATGCCAAGCTGAATATTAGCTTGGGCGGCGGCTTCGACGATGGGCTCAAGTTGTTTCTTGACTCGGTCCAGATACTTGGGAGCGAGTTTGGCGCGTTTAGCCACGGTCTTAAGCTTGGTTTGGACATAACGCCGAGAAAAAAGTTGGCGATGCTCTGCCCACTCGCCGAGTTGAGATGTGACTTTGGGCAGGGGGATTCGGCCAAGGTGGAGGACGACGGCCTGAGCGTTTAGTTTACTAGCGGTCTCGATGCTCCCGAGGGTAAGCCTTTGCCAGCGGCTTCGGTCGCGAGTGCGATGGGAGGTCGGTTCAAAGGTGTCGGGGGAGTAGCCGCCTACGTCGATAGGATGCGGACAGAAATTGTGAACACTCGAAATGGGAGCGCTCATACCTTTGGCAATTCTTTTCAAGGTCTGCTGAATTCCGGGAACCCGGACGCCATGGCTGACTTCCACATGCGAGAAGCCCATCTCTTGGATTTCTAGGATTCGATCAAAAAAGTGTTTTTTCCGGGACCAACAGGTGGAGAAGGAGATCATTAGAAAAAGGAGCTTGGAAGCGAAGAACTTGCAAGGCTTTGAGATGACCATGTTGTGTTGAACAACAGCCGCACGGGCAAGTATGCAGAGTGAGCGCGTTGGGCGTCCTTTTAGATTGCGCTGTTTCAGTCTGAGCAATTTGCATGCTTCCAGCTAGGTGGGCCATAAGCTTGGCCCGGTAGGGCCTTGAGGATAGTAGACGGTTTAGCAAGCAACGGACCTCATGAAAAAGCATTTGCCTCGGCAGGGGCATGCGATAGTCGTCGGGAACTGACCAACACACGATACCTCGCCCCGCCGGGGCGGTTGCGTATGAGGTGAGGTTTGGCAGTTCGCCAGAGGTCTGCAATCTAGGCTGCGGCGAAAGCAAACTCTTTTTGATCGGTGCTTAGCAAGTTCTGCTCGTTGGGTTGAGCGAGTCGCCGCCGGATATTAGTTCGGAGGCGTAGCCGGCACTCTTCGCGACTGACCACGGGCTTCGGTGCGCATTGAGGAAATGGCCAAGGCCAACGAAGGATTTCCCAAGCGAGGTCCAAGGGGGCTTTCCAGGTGAGTTCGGTCGGTAAAACCAAACCAAGCCGGTCGGCTAGTCCCCATCGGGCCATTTTGCTAAATTTTGTTTGGTTTTGAAGCAGACGTTGCACGGAGTCGAGTTCTTTAACCATGCGGCTGAGTTGAAGATGATTGAGTTCGGGCCGCTCATAAGAATCAAACTCGGCAAACAGGGTGTCTCCTTGGCGATACTCAGGGAAGTTTTTCGAAAGCCAAGACCGAATGAATTCGATCCGGCCGATCAATGTGGCTTTCCGAGATAGCAGCTCTTTTTCGACGCGAGCATCTCGTATTAAGTCTTCTGTGGAAACTTTACACTCGAGAACCGCTGTTTGGAGTTGCTCTCCTTGGGAGGAGCGTATCATTCGAAACCCAGCGACATCGGCGCGGAATGGGGAGGATGGGAGGCGCACTTCGCATGCCGCAGTGTAGCCTTCAGATTCAAGCCACGACCGGGCCTGGTCCCGCAAGGCATGGTGGCGGGCGCAGGAGGGCTGAGTGAGCTCGCTCGGCTCCGACTTACTTGGATTCATGATTCAAGAGTGTCATGCAGCATAGCACAAGGAGCTCGGACGGGACAAGCATTTGTTGGGCGGCGAATGAAGTTGAGGTTCCCGAATCGTCTTGCAAGGCTTCCTGTTTATCCCGGCGAATTTGGTGGGCTGTCCGAGCTGAAACTCTTTTTTGTCCAAAAATATTTTTGCGTTGTCTTGTGCAAGCTGCGACCGGAGCTTGGTTGTGCAAGCTTTATCCAAGTCGTTGAGGGTTATTATAATAAGAAGACGAAAAAAACGGCAGGGCGAGCACCTCGTTTATTTTTTTGCGGACGGAAAGCTGTGCTGCCTAAAGAGGAGTTGCGAAGGGTCGCGTTCCGCTTTAGAAAATGGGTTCTAGAAATAGCTTCTTCGATTTTTATGTCATTACCCGATCCTTTGCCCGACGACCCAAGAAAATGGGAAGGCTGGCGGAGCTACAATTCACCTGACTACTATCAACGGCTTGGTCTTTCCTATTCGGAACAACCGAGCAACGAGATTGTGGAAGATTCGTGCCGTCGTTTGATGATCTGGTGGAAAAAAAAATTGCCATTGAAGAATCAACCGAGCAATCCCTTGGCGCAGTTGTTAAGGACGGCGCTTGATGAAGCGCCCATGTATCTGTCCGAGGCGAGAAGTATTTTGCTGGATGATCAGGCCAGGCAAGAACACGACAAACACATTTTCGAGGGCCTACGCCTGGGCGCTATTGAAGAAGTTCGCAAGGTTCTTGACTTTGCATTGCGGGACGGCCAACTCCGGGAGGAAGACGAAAGTCGGCTTTATTCCTACGGCGAGCAGTACGGTGTGGAAAAAGAAGCGGTCCTTGAGGTTATTGAAAAGGCTTTGGCCGAGACAGGAGCAATGCGCGTTGCTGCTGTCCGCGTAGGGGGCGCGTTGCAGACACCGGCCCCCATGAACCCGACAGAGGAGTTTACGCGGCTATTACGGATCACCAAGTTGGACCCCGACGACATTACCGATACGGAGCGCGACACCTTTGTGGCAATGGCGGAGGGTTTAGGGATCGACCCGGCTGATGCGGAAGATCTTATTGATGATTTCTTGGATGAGCTGGAGGATGCCGAGGCAAATCCGCCCGCGACCTCGCCGAAACCGCCTCAAAGCAATGTTGCACCGCAAACGCCGATTGGGCGCAAAACCAACCGACTGCCGCAGTTGCCCAGGATTACCAACCGGGTGGGGCCCCGAATGACAACTCGCATCGTGCATCGCACCACCCGGTCTATGACCAAGGCGGTGCCAAAATATGATCTTACCCCTGAGCAAGAGAGGGCCAAGTTCCCTAATTTCGTAAACCAGACTGGCTGTGAGCTTCTTCTAGTTCCCTCTGGGTCTTTTACGATGGGCAGTGTGGCTCCCTCTGCTGCGCCGAATGAAGCTCCACTAACGAAGGTGCATGTGAGTCGTTTCTACATGGCGCGCTTTCCGATCACCAACGCTCAATACGAAGCATACGACCCTTCGCATCGAAGTAAGCGACTCGCCTCGGCAGGTGACAATCATCCGGTGGTTCACGTGTCATCCTCAGAAGCCATGAAATTTTGTGAGTGGTTGTCGAGCATCGAAAAAAGGCGCTTCCGCCTGCCCACCGAGGCGGAGTGGGAATATGCGGCCCGAGGTTTAGAAAATCGCACCTTTCCTTGGGGAGAAGCCTTGGGTCGGGGCGATTTAACAAACTTTGCGGATTGCAACACCGCTTTTGATTGGAGCGATCGAAGCATCAATGACGGCTTCGCAGAAACGGCTCCCGTGGGCAGCTACCCGGCGGGACTCAGCCCGTTCGGGATTGAAGACATGGCTGGCAATGTGTGGGAATGGTGCTTGGACTTTTATGAAAGCTACAAAGGCGGCGAGCGAGTGAACCCCCGAGGTCCAATTTCTGGAGTGCGCAGAGTGTATCGTGGCGGCAGTTGGCGGTCTCGTTTTGCGAGTCTCCGCACGACGGTGCGCAACTCGAACTTACAGAGTTTTTCATGCAACGACCTCGGTTTTCGGCTAGTCTGCGAGACAGACACGGCATCGTTTTGAGAGCCCTTCGGAAAAGTTACCCGAGAGGCATGCTTGCCATTTAAGTTTTCCCATGGCACCCTTGCAGGCTTCAATGCATTGAGCAGTCGTTTGGACTCCAGGTCCGTGCCCATCACTTCCCACACCATTTGTTATCCCTTTTTATGAGCGTTCCTTATCACGGTCGAATTTATTCTAACGTCGTCGAAACCATCGGGCGAACTCCTTTGATACGCCTCAATCGAGTCACCGAAGGCCTAAACGCCACCATTGCCCTGAAGTGCGAGTTCTTTAATCCACTCGGAAGTGTGAAAGATAGAATCGGTATGGCCATGATCGAAGCGGCCGAGAAAGATGGCACGCTTAAACCTGACACCATTATTGTGGAGCCGACCAGTGGCAACACCGGGATCGCTTTGGCCTTTGTCGCGGCGGCCAAGGGCTATCGATTGATTTTGACTATGCCTGAAACCATGAGTCTGGAGCGCCGCACGCTGCTTGTGATGTTGGGAGCTAAGCTTGTCCTAACGCCCGGTTCCGAAGGCATGAAAGGGGCGATTGCCCGGGCCGATGACATTGTGAAAAATACGCCCAACGCCTGGATGCCTCAGCAATTTGCCAACCCGGCGAACCCGGCGATTCATCAAGCCACGACCGCTGAGGAAATTTGGACCGATACAGATGGGAAAGTGGATATCCTGGTTGCCGCAGTGGGCACCGGAGGCACGATTACCGGAGTTGCAGAGGTCATTAAGCCAAGACGTCCGGAGTTTAAGGCCATCGCGGTGGAACCCAAAGATTCCCCTGTTATCACCCAAACCATGAAAGGCGAACCGCTTAAGCCAGGTCCGCATAAAATCCAAGGGACCGGAGCGGGCTTTGTGCCGAACAATTTGCACATCGACCAAATTGATGAAGTGATCACGGTCACCAATGATGAAGCCTTTTCTATGGCTAGAAGATTAGCTAAGGAGGAGGGCATTCTCGGTGGGATTAGCACCGGAGCCAACGTGCACGCCGCCATTGAAGTGGCCAAAAGACCTGAAAACGCAGGCAAGCTGATTGTGACCATCGGCTGTTCCACCGGCGAACGATACCTATCAACTGCGCTGGCAGATGAGGCCAAAGCCGAGCTTGGAGCCTAAGATCGCTCCTGCCATAGTCCAGTTTTTCTACCACTCTAAGCACTTACGATATGCCGTCCCGCCCTTCCAACACCCCTGATCCGCAGGAGCCCATTGAAACCATTCCTGAAGAGGCAACTCTGACCCCGGAACCGAGCCTGAATTTGGAACCGGATTTTTGGGACCAGCACAAAAACAAAATCATCGGGGCGATCCTCGGGATTTTACTTATTGGCGGAGGCGGAACCGGTTACTTTGCTTGGCAACAAACTCAACGAGCTGAGGCTGCAGGATTGTATGCTGCAGCGCGAACTTCGATGGACTACGAATCTTTGGTGGCGCGATTTCCACGCGACCCAAGTTCCGCCGCAGCTCTGCTTCGTTTAGCTGAAGGCGCGATCGTGGAGCGCGACTATCAAGCGGCCAAAGGGCATTTGGAAAACTTTATTGAAACGTTCGCCTCACATTCTTTGGCTCCTGGGGCGATGTTTCAGCTTGCTCATGTGGAGAGTCAGTTGAGCGGTTCCGGCAAGGCCATTGAACTTCTGAAAGCGCTACGCGAATCGCATCCCGACTCGTATGCGGCGCCAGCGGCAATGCTTCGTGAAATTCGGCTTCTGCAAGCTGAGGAGCGTACTGATGAGGCCAACACGCTCGTTAGACAGTTTCCTATGCGTTTTCCAGGCAGTATTTATCTTAGCGAGATCGAAGAAGAACGGCGCTTCCTCGAAGCAGGAAAACCCAGGCCGTTTGATCCTGATGACGCGCTCGTTGCTGGCCCAACTGAACCACAGTTTAATGAAGCGGACTTTCAGCAAATGCTCGAGGGATTAGTAATTGAAGGTGAATCCCCAGTGGTAATGCCGGAAGAAGCTGGGGCAGAGGAAGTCTTCGACGCCTCAGAAGAACCAGCTTCCGAAGAAACTGAAGAATAGGGAGCACTATGCTCTCGGCTGTCGAGCTACAAGACTTCCGGTGTTTCTCACAAATCCATCTTGAGCTTGGACCCGAGACCACTTGGATCTTGGGTCGCAATGGCGAAGGAAAAAGCTCTCTGCTCGAAGCCGCTTGTGTTCTATTGCGCTTACAATCTCCTCGAACCAGTAAAGCCCTGCATTTGGTTCGACACGGGCGACCGGGTTTTCGGGTTGCGGGGAAAGTGGAAGGGCATCTCCTGAGTCTAGTATGGCAGGGGGGTAAACGGTCCATGCAAGTCGATGGCTTGCCAGAAAGTTCCTCGGCAGACTACTTGAGTTTTCAGTCGGTCGTTTGGTTTGGGAGTGACGACCGGCGATTAGTCACAGATGGTGCGGATCTGCGTAGGCGATATCTTGATTTCTTGGGACCTCAACTTGAGCCCAGCTATTCTGCGGTGCTGCGCCGCTACGAACGGGCTTTAAAGGCTAGGAACCAGCTTTTAAAGATGCCGAGTTTTCAGAGTAAAGCGCTGCACGCTTTTGATGAGCCCCTTTTGGCAGCGGGTTATGAGCTTATCACAAGCCGAGAGCGTTTGGTCAAGCGCTTGCAGCAGCCGGTTCAAGCGTCCTACGCTGAAGTCAGCTTATCGGAAGAAGCGCTGGGACTTGCCTACGAATCCCTAGAGCTCGACCAATATCGACAGCAATTAAGCGCCGCTGAGCCAGAGGACCGGCGGCTTCGCCACACCACGGTGGGCCCGCATCGTGACGATCTGGGATTGTATCTCGACCAGCAGCCTGCGGCCTTGGTGGCGAGCGAAGGGCAAAAGCGAAGCGTTGCTTTGGCGCTCAAGCTGGGGCAAGCCTCGGTGCTAGCGCAACCGCCGCTTCTTTTGATCGACGATGTGTTCGGCGAGCTGGATCATGAACGGCGATTGGCGTTTTTGCAGTGCTTGCCGCAGATCGGCCAGAGGGTCATCAGCACGACTGGGAAAGAGTGGCTAGGCAAGCGCTCTGGAGAAACTGTTTACCAGTTAGCGGCGGGGCAATTGACCCAGGTGGAGAGTTAACGAGCGCTGGGCTATGGAATCAGGCACCTTTGGTGTCGAACCGGCCAATCTCCGGCTAGGGCCAGCTGCGGGATTTAGGATGACATGAGCCGGATTGAGTGATTCAGTAGGATCATGCACACTTTTGCCTGGTTGTTACCGAAAATGATGCTGGCGCTCTTGATGATCGTGGAGAAATCTCCGGCTGCTTCAGCTACAGCCGGTGATCTCGAAGATGCTTTCACGAGAACGGCAGAACTGGAGAGTGAGCCACGCACCGTGGGGCGCCGGCTTCTAGAAAGACAGGGCGATGATCTCCGTCGAATGCTACCGTTCCTGCAAGAACACGCGGTCGGCCCGGACTGGCGCAAACGTGACCTCGCGCTAGAACTGATCCTCACTTTGGAGCGACCAAAGGAAGTGGTTGCATGGCGGACCGCAGTCGTGCTGACAAATAGACAGAGGATCGAGAAGCTGCCTGATGGGAGATTGCGAATCCACTGGAGTTCGGAAGCTGAAGAAGTCGCGCGGTCGCGAGGTCTGCCGGTCCCCTTGGTTGAGACGACCCTGGATCATCAGGCGGCACCGGTCATTCGTGGAATGCTCCGTGAGAACCACCGGGCGGCGCTCCGGTTGATGGAAGCGACGGTCACCCCAGCGTGTGCTCCAGCACTGCTTGCAGCGGTTGGGTCCCATGCGCCGGAGCCAGACCCAGAGATTGCTCAGTTGCTGTCCACCCTGGGGAGTGAGGCGGTTCCGGTGTTGGTGGAGGCGATCAGCGCCGCGCCAATTATCGAGGCGCAAGTCGATGGCAAACCCTCGGTCACCAGTGACCAGGCCCGCGCAAACAAGCAGGCGGTCATGGCCGCTGCTGTAATCGCTCAGAACAAGGTTCCCCTGGACGCCGTCACGGAGGAGGTTCTCTTGCGCGCTATCCGGTCACCCCATGATGACGAGGTGATCGTTGCGGCGGCGGAGGCCGCCTCCCGTTTGAAAATAAAAGGCGCTGTATCCGAGATATTTTCTCAGGCAGTCCACAGCGCCATCCTCGAGCGTGCTCCTTCACAGTCCGCTTACGGAAGCCTGCGGCAATCCCTTCTGCGACTCGGACCGGCCACAGTCGAGTTTCTTCAGCAGAATGTAGCCGAAACAGCGAAACCCCAGGTGCCGGCCATCGCTTCAGGTTTGCTCTACGAACTAAGCGAGCCGGAGGCAGCCAGCGCCTTCTACAGTGCTCTGGCAGAGGAAGAGCGGATGAGCACTGGCCGCTGGCACACCCGCTACCCGGATGATGGTGATGAAGCGGGTCGACAAATCTTTTGGCGGAGATGGAGCGAGGTCCATTTACAAACACCGGTCCCGCCTCCGCTGCTGGTGGAGCGCGCTGCTTTATTCCGCAATCACCATGACATCCAGAAGTTGGGATACCTCCGGGAGACGGCGCAGGTCTTCGAAGTCTTGGCTGATATAACGGCCGCTTGGCCGACGCCCGTGTCGGTGCTGGCGCTGGGTAATTTGGGTGACGTGCGTGCGCTTCCGATCCTGGACCGTTTGCTGGAGGACATATTGGGTCAATCACCCGGCGACCGGCTCCTCGAGCCGTTAGTCGAGGCCTTGCTTTTACTCGACGCGCCTGAAGGTGCGGAGTTGTTGGAGCGCATCGTAGAAAAAGCTGCTGCGAAAGGTGGAAAATTTCGTTCGAGCCAGCAAACCGCAGCCGCTCTGGCTGCTGCCGTCCTGCCTGCGCTGCGCGGCGATCTGGAGCAAATCGCTGCATTGTTGCAGCATGAAAATGGGAGCT
>DAIRSW010000117.1:0-8982 GCA_036804205.1 Verrucomicrobiia bacterium
GGTCTCGCGGTTGGTGGACAAGGTAGTAACTTCGCGACAAGCGGTGCCATAACTGGCGCGAAAATAGGTGTCGGTTCCTTCCCTAAGATCTCTGCAACAGATCATGTGGCCCGTAAAAAGCACGCTTATGCTAGGACGGAGGACTATCTCAACGCTTGTATTCAGAATGCGCAGCAGGTTAATGCATCGGCCACTGGCTACGGCAATGACTTGCGTAACAACATGGCTATTCTGGAAGGGAGAATTGATGATGCGGTTGCCTCCAGTGATTCCCAGGAAAAGCGAAATTGCCGTCGGGAACTACGAAGTTACATCACAGAAGCGCAGCAGCAAATTGGAGAACTTGAAAAGGAGATGATCATCCAAATGGAGGTGATCAGGGATCATCAGGCCTACAGTCAGAGTAGCATACTCAATACGGAGGTCAGCAATATTGGAAAGACTCACGGCAACCTGAGCGCTTCTCTCAAACACCTTGATACCTTCAACACCCGGCTTGATCGGTAAAGGCTGAGAAGATGGTCAACAAGAACCGGGGCTACGGACAGAACAGCTCGCTTAACATCGAAGTCACCCGCTTAGGTAGCACCCGCTCCAGCCTCAACACTTCCCAGAATCGTCTGGCTAGCCTCAATAGCCGGCTCGATAGCTAGGCTTACCTCATCAATATGAAAAAACTAATCCCACTACTCCTCTGCGGTGGTGCTCTAGCACTCACCGGTTGTGAAACCACCGGCGATCCTACGCAAGGCGGATGGCTCGGCTGGTCCGAACGCAAAGCTCAAGAGAGCATTTACGAGCGTGAGGCAACACTCAGCGCCATTGAGTCCGATACTGCGCGCCAACGTCGTCAAGGCTCTTACCTTGAAGGACAACTCGACGCGAAACGCGACGAAGGCGCTCATTACAACTACTAAGCGTCTCCTTTTCAAGCAACCAGCCAGTCGTCGGGGTCGTTCCTGGCGACTGTTTTTTTGTGGTTTGGCTAATCAAAACGAGGTGCACTTACCGCTAAACCACCACATGTTGTGGATTCACGAGCGCAGGAACCACAAAATGTTGATTTGGGGTTTGACTTCTGCGGGTTTGAGAGAAAGATAGTGGAATAACGTAAGTCTTTTTTACGAGGGATGCTTCATTGAAACTCTTGGGTCTTGAAGCCTGGGGGAGCAATGCGATGTCTGCCACTTTCTTGGATAATGATTGGACAAAAGATGTTTCAGAAGGCACCCTAGTAAAGCTGTTCAGGTGAACAGTTTTCATTTTTCCCACTTAAGCTGTCGAACCACAAGCCTAGCGCCTTCCCGGATTCTCGCGGCCACTCTTCCTTTTCTCTATGTCAAACGTTACCATCACACTCGGAACCAAGCAGTTCGTTCTTGATCGCGCCAAAGCCGAAGAAGCGTATGCGGCCAAGCGCGTGATCAATGGACGAGATACCATGTTTTTTAACATTCTGCCCATCAAATATCAGTGGGCTTACGAGCTGTATAAAACCATGAAAGCCAACCACTGGGAACCAGAGGATGTGCCCATGCAAAAAGATTGCGAGCAATGGCGGGATTCCAGTGTCGCGGAGGTGGAACGTTGGATCATCAAAATGGGCATCGGCTATTTTTCAGCAGCCGAAGGCATCGTCGGTGACAACATCCTTCATGTGGTTCGCGAAGTGGTGACCGCCCCAGAGCTGAAGCTGGTGCTGGGACGCCATGCTCACGAAGAAAATATTCATGCGGACAGCTTGGTCTACATGATCAGTTCTTTGGGGCTCAACCCCCATGAATGCGAAGCCATGTTTGAAGACGTGGCTACCATCAAAAAGAAAAACGCTTTCGTGGTCAACAACTCGCGTGCCCTTCGGCGGGACATTGATCTCACTCTCACGGAGAACAAACAAGCTCTGGCACGCAACATTTTCCTTTTTGGACAATGCATGGAAGGCACTCAATTCTACGGGCTCTTTGGTATGATCCTCTCTTTGTATCGCCAAAACAAATTCCCCGGAATCGGGCAGATGTTCCGCTACACACTGCGGGATGAATCCAATCACATTGAGGTGTTTCGAAATCTGCTGATGGATTTGATTGATGAAAATCCGGACGTCTGGACGTCTGATTTTCGTGAAGAACTCCGCCAGCTGATGCGTGATGCGGTGGCCTTGGAAAAAGAATTCATCCGGGATTGCCTCCCAGTTAATGCGGTGGGCCTTTCTTCAGCTGAGTTTGAAGCCTACATCGATTTTATTGGCGATCGACGCTTAGAAGGTGTTGGCCTAGCACCGCTTCATCACGATCTGAAAAACCCATTCCCATGGCTGGCCGAGTTAATGGACATCAAAAAAGAGCAAAACTTTTTTGAAGGTCGAGTCACCGAATACCAAAAAGCCTCGTCACTGGCGATCGGACACGACGACGACCTTTGATAAGTCCGCTAGATTTTCCGGCAAGGCATCATTTCCGTAGCCTGCTTCCCCCGTAGCATCCAACTCGACCAAAACTTAAAATCCATTATGTCGCAGCAAAGTATCCTCGAAGAAGACATCGCTCTTAAAAAAACCGCGGCCATGCCAGCCGCCCAGAAACCAGGGTTTGCCTGGCGTGATGTGATGACATCGGACGATGTCGATCTCGACCGGGTGACTTTGCGACAAGCTGGAGTGGATCGTTCCTTGGAACTAGGTGAGATTAGCGAAGCCATCGGCAGCGCCCTCACCGATCTGCTGTTGGTGCGAGGCTCAACGGAGATCTTTAGTCATGAAAATAAAGAATTCGTCTCTCGAGTCACCCAAAGCGTGGCTCACGAATTGTTGGAGAGTCGGAAGAGTGACACAAATTTGATTCTTAGTCCGAGTGACGTCCACGTCTTGATCGAACGGGCTTTGGTCCGGCACCAGGCTTATGATGTGGCGAAGAGTTTGGTCATCAAAAGACCCCTGAGTGGGGCGGATCGGGAGGAATTGTCCGAAGATGTTGAGCGTCACCCTCTGAGGCTTATCCGGCGAAACGGCAAAGTGGTGCCTTGGAACGAGGCCAAGATTGAGGTGGCAGTGCGCAAGGCTTTTCTTTCCTTACGACTGGACAGCGATCCGGCCGTTTCCATCGCGCAGTCAGTTACCGAGCGTCTTCTCACTATTGGCAACGCGTTTGTGCATCTCGAAGATCTTCAAGATTTGGTGCAAGAAGAGCTGATGCGCCAAGGGCATTATAAAGTCGCCGAGGCTTACATCCTTTATCGAGCCCAACGCGCTCGGAATCGGGAAGAATCCGCCGCCTCAGAAGCAGATCAAGCTATTGATCAGCAAGCCACCTTGGTGATGGTGCGGGATCAGGCCGGTCAAAACATTTTTTGGGACGGCAGTGACCTTCGCAAGCGCATTGAGTTCGGCATGATCGGCCTTGAGCTATGCCTGAGCTTTGCGGAGATTGAGGCAGAACTGCGTCGTTCGGTTTATCCAGAAATGACCGTCGAAGACTTGCGACGCACCATTATTCTTAACTCGAAAACGCTGATCGAGAGAGATGCGGACTTCGCCAAATTCGCCGCGCGAATTCTGCTCAGCTATATTTATGAGGAGGTTTTGGACTGGGACATCCATCGCGATGGGATCGGGCTCCTGAAAGAAGCTCACGTGCGGGCCTTTCGAAAAAACTTGGAACGGGCCGTGGAGCTAGGTCGGCTTTCGCCCGAGTTGCTGACCACCTGCCATGTGGAGCAATTGGCTGGCGCTCTCGACCCCAGCGCTGACCTGGAGTTTGACTATCTAGGAATTCAAACGCTCTACGACCGCTACTTGCTTGTCGATAAATCGAAACCCACCCATCAGCGCCTCGAGACCCCCCAATTTTTCTGGATGCGTGTGGCCATGGGATTGTTTTTGCGCGAAGAAACCGACCGGGAAGAGTGGGTGCTGAAACTCTACCATCTCTATAAGAGCCGTAGGTTTTGTTCGTCCACACCTACGCTCTTTAATTCCGGCACCTTGCATAGCCAGCTTTCGTCCTGCTACCTTTACAAGGTCGATGATTCTATTGAATCCATCATGCAACGGGGGATAGCGGACAATGCGTATTTGTCAAAATGGGCCGGTGGGCTAGGAGGCTCCTGGACCGCAGTGCGAGGAACCGGCTCCTACATTCAAGGCACCAACGGAGAATCGCAGGGGGTCATCCCTTTCCTCAAACTTCACAATGATCAGTTGGTCGCCGTGAACCAAGGTGGCAAACGTCGGGGCTCAGGGTGTGCCTACCTTGAAACCTGGCACAACGATATCCTCGATTTCTTAGAGCTAAGAAAAAACACCGGAGACGACCGCCGACGCACTCACGACATGAACACCGCCAACTGGATTCCAGACTTGTTTATGAAGCGGATGGAAAATAGGGAGGACTGGACTTTGTTTCGAGCCAACGAGACCCCGGATTTGCACGAGCTTTACGGTCGAGCATTTGAAGGACGTTACGCTGAGTATGAAGAGAAAGCGCGGCGCGGCGAGATCTACAGCAAAGTCATTCCCGCGATTGAGCTTTGGAAAGCCATGCTGAAAACAATCTTTGAGACCGGTCATCCGTGGATCACCTTCAAAGATCCGTGCAACGTAAGAAGCCCTCAGGATCACGCCGGAGTCATTCACAGTTCCAACCTTTGCACCGAGATAACCCTCAACACCTCAGCGGACGAAACCGCTGTGTGCAACCTTGGATCCGTCATCTTGGAGACCCACCTTGCACACGATGGATCTTTGGATCACCAAGCTCTACGCGACACCATTCGGGTGGCCATTCGCGCTTTGGATAATGTGATCGACATCAACTATTACCCGACCGAATCTGCTCGAACATCAAATGAACGGCATCGTCCTATCGGCCTGGGGGTAATGGGATTGCAGAATGCCCTGGCCCAGCGAGGACAATCTTTTGCAAGCTCTGAGGCTGTCGAGTTTAACGACGAATTCATGGAAGCCATCGCGCACTATGCGTATGAAGCGTCCAGCGACCTGGCTGCGGAACGAGGCACTTACTCAAGCTACAAGGGAAGCAAGTGGGATCGGGGAATATTGCCCCAGGACACGCTTGATCTGCTTGAGCAAGAGCGAGGTGTCCCACTTCAAACCCCACGGGGCGGCAGGATGGATTGGGCGCCCGTTCGCCAAAAAATCGCTAAGCAAGGCATGCGGAACTCCAACGTTCTGGCCATCGCACCCACGGCCACCATATCGAACATTATGGGAACCAGCCCATGCATTGAGCCGAACTACAAAAATCTTTATGTGAAGAGCAATCTTTCCGGCGAGTTTATTGTGCTGAACCGCTACTTAGTCCGCGACCTCAAGGCTCTCGGATTGTGGAGCCAAGATATGATTGATCAGCTGAAATATTTCGATGGAGAACTGGGCGACATTCGTGAAATCCCCGAGGAAGTGAAACGTCGCCATCTGACCGTGTTTTCGATCAGTTTTGAGCACATCATCGATGCGGCAGCCCGGCGTCAAAAATGGATCGATCAGAGTCAGTCGGTCAATCTTTTCCTAGCTGAACCGGATTTAAAAACCCTGAGTCACATGTATCGTCATGCGTGGCGTTCGGGTTTAAAAACTACCTACTATTTGCGCACCCTAGGAGCTTCGAATATTGAAAAAGCCACTGTTAGTGTGAAAAAAGACGTCCGCGGACGCGCTGGTGAGACCGATGCCGCTGCGTGCGCTTTGGAAGCCATGCGCAGTGGGGAGGAATGCGAAGCGTGCCAGTAGGCAAATAAAGAAACGCAAGATCAAGGCTCCGGCCTGGCAGTTTGAGACTATCGAGCACCTAGTCCAGTCAAGACCACAGGGATCGTCCTCAGAATGATTCGTATGTCCAAGCCCAAAGACCAGTTGTCGATATACTCAAGATCCAGCCTTACCCAATCGTCAAAATCGCGGACCTTATTGCGTCCACTGATTTGCCACAGACAGGTTAGACCGGGTTTCATGCTTAATCGCCGCCGGTGCGATAAATCCTCGAATTTTTCGGTTTCATAAATGGGCAAGGGTCTTGGCCCGACCAGACTCATGTCACCAACCAAAACGTTGAGCAGTTGTGGTAATTCATCGATGCTCGTACGACGTAGCCAGGCTCCAAACTTTGTAACGCGTGGATCATTTTCGATCTTAAAAACTGGGCCGGTCATTTGATTGAAAGCCTCCAACTCGGCTTTCCTCATCTCTGCATCCGTGGACATGGTCCGCAACTTAAGCAGCTTAAAAGGACGTCCATGCCGACCGCTTCGCAATTGGGAAAAGATAATAGGGCCGGGTGAGGTCAGTTTGATGCCAATGGCTGCAAAAATCAAAATTGGCAAACTTGCCAAAAGACCGAAAAGTGCCCCAATTTTATCGAGACAGGCTTTGGCCAGAAGCGCCCAAGAAATGTCCGGCGTAGTGCGGAAAGCAATGACCGGTTGGTTTTCCAACCGGTCAAAACTGGGTCGAGCAATGTTGGTGCGGATAAAATCGGCGACTAACCACGCTTCGACGCCTTCATTCTCGCAGGCGCTGATTGCGGTCTCCACTCGCCGTAACTCCGTATTGCCCGCCGCGAAAATGACCAGGTTCACATTATGCCGGTGCAAGGATTCGACCAAGGTCGAAACCGGTTGAGATTCCAGATCCAACTGGCCAACCACGTTCCATCGCAACTTGGTTTCATCGGATAAAGAGTCCAGGAGCCTGGTCATATCACTGCTGCATCCAGCTAGGAGGACCTGTTCCTTCAAGCGACCGGCTTTGAGCTGGCGCAGCAAATAGACGGACGAAAGATAGTCGCGTGCCAGCAAAACGATGGTCCCAAAGATAGCGAACAAAAACAAAACCGAGCGGTGTGGGACCGGCATCCGGAGAACAAGTACGGCGGCACCCAGAAGTAATGCCAGCCAAAAGCCGGATCGCAGGATGCGGAAAGCACTTTGCCAAAATGCAAACCGGCTGCGTGACGGATAAAAACCCTGAGATTCTAAAAGCAGTGGAGCCAAGGGCAACATGGCAATCATCAACCAAAGATCGCGACTCAACGGAGGGATGGCGTAGGGAAGATCCAACCAGACCGTAGCATGCCAGCGCAAGCTGTGGGCACCGATAAAGGCCAGTGCTAGCAGAAGAACGTCAAAAAGCTGTTGGAGTTGAAGGTTAAGTTCCTGTCGTCGCGCGAGCATAGCGTCGTGTCTAGAGTAAAAAAATTATGAAAAAACCAAGCCAGGCAAAGGCAAGTGAGTGAATGTTGCGCCATGGAAGATCATATCACAATACCGCATACTCCTTTTCCATGGGTTGTGGCAAGCGTTGATAGCAGAAAAGCGTGGGAAAAGGCGCAAACAGCCGAAGCCCAAGAATTTGACTTACTAGAATTGCGTTTAGATTTGCTGCACCCGGTGGTTTTGATGCCCGAAGAATTGGAGCACTGTCCGCACCCCATTTTAATTACGGCCCGGGCACCATCTGAGGGAGGGAACCCGGCCATGAACGAGCAAACGCGTTTTGCCCTGCTGAAGAAATACCAAGCTCAGGCCAACTGGATCGACTTGGAGTTAAAAACCTGCCAGGCGCGACCGGAGAGGGTCAAGGATTTTCAGGCTGCCGGGTTGATTGTGTCCTATCACGATTTTCATGGCACGCCGAAAAAGGATGAATTCAAAAGCCTGCTAGAGCAAGCACTGGAATTTCAGCCCGACATCATCAAGATCGCCTGCAAGACCCCACATGAAACCGAGGTGGAATTGCTCTTAGAAATACTAGCTGGATGGAAGACTTTGCGACCTTCCCTGGCCTTGATGGGCATGGGCGCTTGTGGACGCTCCTCCCGCCTCCGATTGGCCAAGGCTGGTTCCGCACTTAACTACGGTTACATCGAGACGCCGTTAGTTGATGGGCAATGGCCAGCTGGAGAGCTAAGGCGAGCGATCCACGAGTAGTCTGGACAACCTGACTCAAGAATCAAATGCTAGTAGCCCGCTTGGAACCGTGAGGCCCTCAATACGACAAAGTTTAGGCCAACATCGAACTCTATTCCCTGATATTCATCAGGCATGACGGACGGTAAAAGCGCCGATCAGATCAGGCGTTAAAACGCATTTTCAGTCGCGCACGTTTTGCGTTAGCTTTAGCTTTACGCCGTGTTTTTTGAGTTGGTGTTTCGAAAGCACGCAACCTGCGGACCTCCTCGAGGATGCCTTCGGCATCAAGTTTGTTTTTGAGACGCTTTAATGCGCGGTCGATGGGCTCGCCTTTTTTAACGGAGACTTCTGGCATGATGATAAAAGTTGGATCTGAAAACTGGATAGATAAAGAATGGGAGAAAAACTGTCGGAAAACGAGTTGTAGGAAACAACGCCACGATTCATAAGTAAAACAAATGCGAATGGCGCCGAATAGTTGATTCGTCCCTAATGGCTTTTAAGCTTGTTTAAATCGCCAAGGCTTCCTTCCCTTGTTAAAAGAAAGTGGCCGATTCACTGGATGGCAAATCGGGTGGTGCGAAACCGAAAAAACAGCTATATTCCAAGATAAGCAAGCAAACGCGCAAGATCGCAAGAAAATTCATGCAGATACTCGCAGCAGCTTGGGCTTTGTAGCATATAAGGCGAGGGCTGCCCCTCTGTCAAGCACAAACCACGCCTTAGAACCTGGCGATCAGGGCTGCTCCAGGTAGAGTGGACCCGCCTATTCCTTGTGTTTGGCATGTAAGATGCTAACATGAATTGCGTCACTTAGGCGTAGTATTGCCCATGTCTCGATCTTCTCCCCATTATGCCTTCACAACCGCAAAAAGCTCCTGCCAGTGAGCAGCACAAAGTCCAACTGGTCGATGGTTCCAACGTCACCCCCCTCGAAAGTAAAGATTACCGACCCCAGGCCGTTCTTTATATCGTGGACAATCAACTCTCTGATGGTCTGAGCGCTGAACTCGGCGCTAATGAAATGAATTGCGTTCAGGTTGACGATATTCCCACAGT
>DAIRSW010000118.1:0-8976 GCA_036804205.1 Verrucomicrobiia bacterium
GAACCAAGTCCGCATCGTGATGGGCACAAAAATTAATTACGTCGAAGGCGACGCGTTGATAGAGCAAGTATCCGAGCCAAGAACTGAGGCCGAAAGGCGTCGCTTTCAGGTCATTGCGCAGATGGACTTTTATGCGCACTTACAAGAGTCCATTATTGCAGCGCTTGACTACGTTGAAGGCTTCGAGGACGAGGACGAGGAACAGACCTTTGAATAGACGGCTGCCTAGGCCGGACGGATTATTGCTCATTTAGGGATAATTCGACTTTAGCATTAGCGAGGATTACACCGCGGCCATCCAGGCCGGATCTTCGGGCCATGGAGTGCTGGCGTGGGTTTGGCGATGACCGAAATTCGTTCCGAATTCCGCTACAGGATTTTGCGCTTCGCGGTTTGCCCTGTTCTTGGCGTTTTCGTGTCTTGTGCGGAGCGGGCGTGAGTCATTTTTGCTGGCGTGGGTTTGGCGATGACCGAAATTCGTTCCGAATTCCGCTACGGGCTAGCTGCCGATGTCGGTTCTCCAGCATGCTCCTTCGAAGTGGATTTTTTCGACCGCTTCATACGCATGACTTCGTGCGGCTTTGGTGTCTTGACCTAGCGCGGTGACTCCTAAAACTCGGCCTCCTGCGGTGACGAGTTGGGCATCCTGAATCTGGGTTCCGGCATGGAAGACCTTTATAGCCGGGTCGTGTTCTGCTTCTTGAATACCCGTTATGGTTAAGCCGGTCGGGGAGCTTTCCGGATAGTTTTTTGAGGCCATCACCACACAGGCCGCGTGCATCGGGCTCCATTCAAGGGTGACTTCGCTGAGACGTCCTTCCCTGGTTGCGCGGAGGGCTTCTCCGAGAGAGCTGTTCCAACGTCGCATCAGCACTTGGGTTTCGGGATCGCCAAAGCGTGCGTTGAACTCAAGCACCCGCAGGCCCTTGGAGGTGAGCATGAGACCAGGAAAGAGGAGTCCGCGAAAGTTGAGGTTTTCCGCGTGCATCGCGCGGAGGAAAGGGTTTAACACCTGAGTTTGAACGTCGTCGGCGAGTTGCTGGGTCCAGAGTGGGGAGGGCGAAATGGTGCCCATTCCGCCGGTGTTCGGGCCTTGGTTGCCATCGTAGGCCTGCTTGTGGTCGCGAACGCTTTCTAGCAACAACGCCTGGTGGCCGTCGATTAAGGCGTGCACGCTGCATTCTGTGCCGGTGAGATACTCTTCCACGACCACGAGTTTGCCGGCCTCGCCGAGACGGGCTTCGACGAGCAGGGCCTCTAAGCTTTTTTCCGCTTCGGCTCGGTCGGCGCAGAGAAAGACGCCTTTGCCAAGGGCTAATCCGTCGGCTTTGATGGCGACCGGGTAGCCGAGGGTGTCGGCGTAACGAAGCGCGGCGGGGACTTGATCGAAGGTTTCTGAGCGCGCGCAAGGAATGCCATAGCGTTGCATTAAGTTTTTGGCGTAGCTTTTTGAGGCTTCAACCTGAGCCGCTGCTTGGCTAGGGCCGAAGGCGGCGATCCCTTGCTTTTCCAGGGCGTCAACCATGCCGGCGGCTAGTGCGTCGTCCGGACCAATGATAACGAAGTCGTAGTCTTTGGCAAAGTGGCAGACGTTGTCGTTGTTCAGCTGTTGGTTTTCCCATTGTAGCTCGGCTAAACCCCCGTTGCCGGGGATGATGGAGACGCTTTCGCCTTCCTGCTGAAGACGCCACCCCAGGGCGTGTTCTCTTCCGCCGCTACCCACTACTAAAACCTTTTGTGCCATGCTCGGAGCTTTAGCATTAAAGAGGAGGAGGCACCAAAAAGTTTTTGGCATTCTTTGTGTGTTTGCCTCGGCTGAAAGTCCCATGTGGTGCAAAACCGAGGATGGTGACTGGGCTCAGCGTTTGGGCTCGGAAAGAGTCACGGCGGTTCGTCATCCGCGAGCGTTTGATTGGCTCACACGGCGGTTCGCCCTCCCCTGGGACCGAAATTCGTTCCGAATTCCGCTATAGCGTTTTGCAGCGCTGCGGGTTTTTCTTGTCTCTTTTGTTGCATCACGACCGGTCCGAGAGGAGGATGAGGTTTCTGAATGAAATCCTTTGAATATCGCGCCCTCGACCCCCAAGGGACAGTGCAAAATGGACATCTTGAGGCCGTGGACCGGCATCAGGCCATGCTGCGACTTGGCGAACTTGGAATGCGTGTGCTTTCGCTTCAGGGGCGTCTGGAAGTGGTGAAAAAAAAAGGAGCACCGGCGGTAAGTGAGGAGACTCGTGGCCGGCCCGCACGCGAGGCCGTGGTGCCTGGGGAGAAGGTGCGTCTGACCACGCGGCAGATTACCGATTTTACGGATGACCTCGCCGACCTTGTTGAATCTGAGCTACGGATTGATCATGCTTTGCAAATCATTGCCAATCGCGATAGTAAGTCGCCGGTAGCGCGGGTGGCAGCGGAGCTGCGACGTTTGGTTCGGGAAGGGGTGCGTTTTTCGACGGCTTTGGAGCAGGTGTCGCCGAGCTTTTCTCAATTGTATCGAAACTTGGTTCACGCCGGGGAAGCCTCGGCGGCGTTGCCGATTGTGTTGAAGCGACAGAGTGAATTTCTGCGGAACATGGATGAGCTAAAGCAGAAGGTGGTGGGTGCCTTGATTTATCCTGCGGTGATTTTTGTAGCCGTTGTGATCGTGGTGTCGTTGTTCCTCACACAACTCGCTCCTCAGATGGTTGATTTTTTAAGTAGTGCTCAGGTTTCTTTACCGTGGACCACGCAAGTGCTGATGGGCATCAGTGATGCGGTGGGCAAGTATTGGTGGCTTGGATTGTTGGTTTTGGCGGGGTTAGGAAGCGCATTTTGGGCCTGGCTCCAGCAGCCTCGCGGTCGATTGATTTTTTCTCGCTGGGTTTATCAAGCGCCTGCGGTCGGCCCGGTAATTCGCGCGGAAATTGAGTCACGATTTTGTCGCACCTTGAGCACTCTACTTGAGGGCGGCGTGCCATTGCTGAAGGCGCTCGGGCTTTTGCGAGAGGGTCTGGGGAATGAATATGTGAACCGCGGTGTGGCAGCAGCCGAAGCGCAGGTGAGCGAGGGGGCCTCCCTCGGTGGTGCACTCCGGTCGACCGGAGTATTCGCGTCAGATTTTGTCGATGTTTTGGGTGTTGGGGAACAAACCGGCGATCTGCCCCGTTCGTTAGGCAAGCTGGGCGACCGCTGCGAGCGGCGACTGGCACGGACTATTGAACGGTTAACCGCGCTTATTACTCCGGTGATGATTTTGATTGTGGCGGGGGTGGTGTTGTTTATTGCCTATTCGATGATGAGTGCGATTTTTGAATTGATGTCGCGAGTACGCACTGCTGGGTAAGGAAGATGAGCAAAACAAATCACAATTCGGGCTCCGTGTGGCTCTTGCCCGGCGAGGTGGCTTGGTCTTCCCGCCAGGTGGTGCAAGACAAGTGGGCGGTTACCGGCTGGGATGCCACGCAAGTGGGTCCGGTGCCTCGGGGCGTGGCGATACCGTCTGCGGCGTTAAATATTGTCTGTCTTTGGGCTCCTCCGGCTGATGAGGCGATTCACCAGGAGCTGATGGAGGCGCACTGCGAACGTTTGGGAATTCGAGGCAAGATTCAAGTTGCAAGGCTTGGCGAAGAAAACAGCGAAGTGTTGCTGCGCGGAACGTGTTTGAGCGAGGAAGAAATCTTGCCTGAAGAGAGTCGAAGCGCTCAGCTTTTTGTGCCTGCGTTTAGCTTGCTCAACTGGGACGGTTCAGGTTTTCTCCTGTGCACGGAACTTGGTCGCTGGGTCGCTTACGCGGTGCGCCGAGGTTGGGTGGTTGCCAGCAACGATTTTGCCGAGGACACGCCGTTGGAGGTTGTCGCTCAACATTTGGGGTGGATGCACGAGCGGCTGATCAGTGAAGGTCTTGCCGAGGAGGAGGTGCGCTTTGCGATTTTGGAAGGACCAAGTGTGGATTGGGGAGTGAAGTTAGTGGCAGCATTTTACGCCGCAGCAAGCGCCCAGCCTCCAGAGGGGAGCTGGGTTGTGGTTCCGTGGGAGCCACCACCGATGCTTTCAAAGGACTCAG
Organism: Verrucomicrobiia bacterium; assembly: GCA_036804205.1. Lineage (GTDB taxonomy): Bacteria > Verrucomicrobiota > Verrucomicrobiia > Chthoniobacterales > CALDSX01 > DAIRSW01. The sequence continues at coordinate 4,043 of DAIRSW010000118.1, forward strand.
GATTGATTCCCGCTGCGGCAATTGCGGAAAGACGTCGGGTGAAAAAGAAGCAAGGGCAGGCGCGGGGTGTGAAAGTTGCGTTAGCTGCCGCTGCGATTTTTGTAGCTGTCTATGCGGGCGGCTGGGTTCAGAAGTGGGTGGAGTTGCGAAATTTGGAAAGACAACAGGCCGAAGGGCAAGGATCGGTCGCTGAGTTGCGTGCCGCTTTTCAGGATTGGCAAAAGGTCGCTCCGGCCATCGAGCTTGAACGGCAAGCGGTGGAAATGTTACGGCGTGTCGCATCGCATCGTAGTGCGGAGATTAAGCTTTCGCTTTTTGAAGTCGAGGAGGAGGTGGTCCGGATTCGGGGAGAAAGCCCTGGAGCACCACAGGCCTTTCAGTTTTCTGAGGCAATGCGTGCCGACCCTGCGCTGGGAATGATTGAATGGGATGAGCCCCGCACCAATTTTCGTCCGGATAATACAGCGCAGTTTGATTTGAGGGGGACTTTTCTGCCATGACCAAGAGTGAAAAACGATTGAGCATCGTGTTGGGGCTTGCGCTTTTGGTCGGGGGCTTGCTTCTGGGTATTCCGACCTTGCAACGGTCAGGGGCCGAGCTTGAGCAAAGACTGGCGCAGGCTCGGGCTTGGCAAACTGAGGCACAAGCGTTTTTAGCGGAGCGCGAATTGTGGGTGGAGCGTCAATACTGGCTCGAAACTCATATTCCCAAAGTGCCAAGTTTATCGGTGGCAAACACTGAGCTTCTAAATTTGGTAGAGGAGACTGCCAGGGCGGTTGGTTTGACCTTAGACGAAAGGCAATTTCGTGAGGGCAACATCGACGAGACTTGGATTGAGGCCCGGTTAACTGTGGTGCTGACCGCAACACCGGAGCAGGTTTTTCGTTTCCTGGCTCGCATGGCTTCGCCAGAGCGATTTATTGCAGCAGAACGCTTGACCTTGCGTTCTGCCCAAGATGGCGGCATGATGGCGTGTGAGGTAACGTTTCTGCGCTTCTATAAAGCTGGGCAGGCGGACACCCCTTTTTCATACGTGAAGCAGACACCCCAAAATTAACGCGCTTCCATGGTATCCCTACGCGATCATACACTTTTACTCGCCTCGACTCTGGTTGGGTTCGCTTGCGCGTCGACTTATGGCTTTGAGCCTGAGCCACCGATGGAGGCTTCTGCGCCGCCAGAGACCGCTTTAGAAGTGGCCGAACTTCCTGATGGGATCGAGGAATCTGCGAATGCCGAGGCACCTCTTGAGCCATTGGCTGAGCAGGTCGGTTCAGAGTCCGCAGGGGCTGAGGCACCCCCATCGTCCGGGTTTATCCCTGCCGCGGTTGACGATTATGCTTACCGTAGTTTATGGGAAGACTCTCCATTTGGCGAGCCTCCCGTGGCGGCTATAGAAGTGGCTCCGCCAGCCCCAGAGGAGCCCCAAAATTTGATGTTGGTCGGAGCGATGCGCATGGGAAACACATCTTATGTGACCATTCTGGATACGGTGAGCTTGGAAAGGGTGCTGGTTTCAGATCGAGATCCGGCTGGAGGAAAGTATGAATTGTTGGGCGTCGATTTTGATCCAGGCGGGTCGGGGAGTTTTCAAGCACAGATCCGGTCTCAAGGCCGGGTGCAAAACTTGCAGTTTCAAAAAGAACAGATGATGGCGATGGCGGTGAACACCACGCCGGCTGAGGTGGAGGCTTCTGGCACCCCGGAGGATCCACGTGAAGCACGACGTCAAGCTTGGCGGGAAGAGCGGGAGCGCCGAGCACGCATGCAGGAGGGGGGGCAGGATGGGAGCGCACCCCCGGAAGGTCCGCCAAGAAGAAGGATCATCCGGGTTGAGCCTGTTCCCGGCCCCAGTCGCTAGTTTATTTTATGAAAAAGATTTTTATTAGCCTCGTGGCCGGGTTTGTTGCGGTAAGCCTTTTGGGTGTGACCGAAGCTCAGGATGAAATAGTCGAGGCGCTGCGCTTCCCAAATGCTCAAGTGACCGATATTCTTGACATCTACGAAAAGATGTCGCGAAAAACTTTAATTCGAGGTGCGAACTTGGTAGGCCCGACGATCAGTGTGGTGTCGGCAGAAGCCATGACTCAAGAGCAAGCTCTGCGATTTATTGAGGCGTCACTACTTTTGAATGGATTTACTCTTGTCCCCGGTCCGGACAACACGGTCAAGGTTATCAATGCTGCTGGCGGCTCAAACCCACGTAGCGAAGCGGTACCCTTGCACAGCTCCTTGGAAACTTTGCCGGCGGGTGATGAGTTGGTGAGCTACTTTATGCCGCTCCGCCATATCAACCCAGAGGAAGCGGCCGGAATTTTGACCGCTCACGTTCCTTTGCACAGTTACGGTTCGGTGGTACCGGTAGGTGGTGCGCAAGCCCTATTGATTTCTGAAAACACGCCAGTGATTCGAAAAATGGTGGCCCTTCAACCTCTGATTGATGTGCCGCCGGCCCGGGTTGAGTCCGTGTTTGTGCAGCTGGAACGGGCCGACGCAGAGCGGGTCGCGACCATCATCCAAACTTTACTCGGAGAACGTCAGCAGCAAGCTCAAAGTTCCCAGCCACAGCAACCGGCCATTGAGCTAGAGGGCTTACCCGAGGAGGTGCAGCAAGCTTTTACTGACGGTGCGTTGGCGAACCCGGTAGCAAGTCAGCCCACCGAACGGGCTTTGATTGCGGGTGAGGCACGGATTGTTCCAGACCCACGCACCAATCGCATTCTTTTGATTACCCGTCCGGCAAACTTGGCATATCTGCGCTCTTTGATTCTTCAATTTGATCAAGCTGTACCTCTAGAATCGCCCTTCGAGCGGCCTCTAAATCATATTTCAGCTCTGGGTGTCTTGCCAGTTTTGGAAAGCTTACTGAGCGAGGAGCAACAAGAAGGCCAACAGGCCCGTCAGCCAACGCAGACGCCGACTCAGACCGGGCAGGAAGTGGCGTTGGGCAGCGACGCAGATCTTCGCCTGGAGGGAAATACGGGAGACGTGGACCCGGTTTCGGTGGCCGTCGGGCGAACCCGGCTTATTGCCGATCCGAAGGCCAATAGCATTTTGGTGAGTGGCAGCCCTGAAGCGGTCAATAAGGTTCGGTTAGTCCTCGATAAGTTGGATCAACGGCCCAAGCAGGTTTATTTGTCAGTAATCATCGGCCAGTTGTCGGTGGGGGAAAATCAGGAGTTTGGTATTGATGTGTTGCAAAAATTTGGGATTTCAGATGGAGGCAGCGGGGTGGCAAGCAGCTTTAGCAGCATTGCCGACCAGATCATCCTGGAACCTCAGTCACTGGTCACCACGGACTCGTTTCCATCTCCACTGCCGGCGGGACTCCGGGTTTATGGTTTATTAAATGACGAAATCAATGTGTTTGTGAAAATGCTGGAAGGCACAGATCGTTTTCGTATTCTCTCCAGGCCGAGTGTTTTTACTACCAACAACAAACCGGCACTGATTTCAAGCGGGCAACGCGTTCCGGTGCCGAGTCAGTCGGTGAGCACGGTGAATCCTGGAACAAATATCGATGGAAACGTGGCAGTGAGTTCCACTCTACAATTTGAAAATGTGGAGTTACAATTGGTGGTCCTGCCGCTCATCAACGCCCGCAATGAAGTGACTCTGCAAGTCGCTCAAAAGAATGACAGTATCGCCGGGTCAGCGACCATTTCGGGTAACACGGTGCCGATCATTGCGTCACAAAAAATTAATACCACCGTAACCGTGCCGAACGGCTCTACAGTGATGCTGGGCGGGTTGGTTACAGAAAGTATTGAACGGTCCCGAAGCGGTTTACCGATCATTGGTCGTATTCCGTTAATCGGCTATCTGACCAGCCGAACGGTAACGAACGAGGTCGCCAATGAGCTGATTATTTTGATTCAGCCGGTGGTAATTGATGGCGATATGTCCGAGGAAAGATATACCATGGAGTATCTGCGCCAAACGCCGTTTGCGGAAGTACTTAATGTGCCACCCGAGGAAGTGCCCTATCAAGCAATGGAAGTGCTGCCGGTGGCCAGTGACAAGTCGTTTGATTCCGGAGGAGAAAGTCGAGCGCGCCCTGGCAATCCGCTGCGATAGGTAGGAGAAATATTTTATGAAGTTTTATCTTGGAATACTAACGATCATCTACAGTGCTACCGCTGCTGTAGCGGAACCAACTTTTAGCCAGGTAGGCGCGGCCAGCCGAGTGGATTTTCCGCCTGGTGTTGAGAGTGAGGGAACGTTTGGCATAGTGGGCGCAGTGTTGAGCTTCGAGCATAACCTCAACGAGAGTGGTGCGTTGCTTGTGGAACTTCCCGCGTTGCGAGTGCAGGGCGATCTTTTGCTGTCGCTGGTTTTTAAGGAATCCAACAGCGGTTTTCTGAGAGCGACATGGGATGGCCCTAACGGAAGCCGGACCTTGGCGAGTAACCTTTATGAAGGCCGGCGAACCGGCATAGGGTTTCATCGCTTACTGCTCGATCAACGGGATTTGCAGTTCGGCGGCGAGTTAATGATCTCTTCGGCTGGATCGGAAACCGGCATTGTCCGGATGGAATGGGAATGGCTAAGCCCGACGGTGGTGCTGACCACTCAGGATCAGGTGCCGCCGGTGGGGATAAGTGCTTCCGGCCAGCTCCTGGCTGAAGGAGAATTGATCGGCGAAACGTATGCGACACCTCCTGGGGATCAGTGGGTTCGAGGGGTTTTGGATGCGGCGATGTTTTTGGAGCCGGAGTTGAGCCCGAACGGGGTGGATTTGGAATTTCAACTTGAGGCCGAGGTGCAGAGCGCGCTTCTGCAATTTGAAGTCAAGGGGTTGCCTCTCGACTCACACCTTGAGGTTTCAGTAAACGAAGGAGCATTTCGGCCAGTCGCTTTGAGCTATCCGGATTTGCATGATCCCGCCTACTTTTTTGATGAGCGCCTTCAATTTGCCGGTAAGCAAGCGGCAC
>DAIRSW010000119.1:0-8965 GCA_036804205.1 Verrucomicrobiia bacterium
AATCTTGAGTAGTCATCCCAAACGTTACGGCATTCTCTTTGTGCTGTCGGCTCCCTCCGGAGCCGGCAAAACAACGCTGCGCGAATCACTACGTCAGACTTCGGACTTTGTGTATTCGGTCTCCTACACCACCCGGGTGCCGCGCCCGGGCGAGCGTGATGGAACGGATTATCATTTTGTCAGTGAGGAACAATTTGCTCAAATGGTAGCCCGCCAACAATTTCTTGAGCATGCGTTGGTTCATGGTCAAAACGCCTACGGGACCGCGCTGGAACCGATCCGGACACTTTTGCAGGAAGGAACTGATGTTTTGGTCGACGTGGATGTGCAGGGCGCGGAACGGATCCGCGCTTGCCCGGACGAGCTTATTCAAAATGCACTCGCGGATGTGTTCATTATGCCACCGAGTTTAGGCGAGCTAAAACGGCGCTTGGAACGTCGCGGCACTGAGAGCGTCGAGCAGATCGAGCAACGGATTGCCAGTGCTAGACAAGAAATGCAGAGCTGGAGAAGCTATCGCTACACGCTATGGAGTGGATCGATGGAAGAAGACCTGCATAAATTTCGCGCCATCATGCGTGCGGAACGTTATTTGACCCGACGCATTTTAAGCGAGTCGGACAGTGAGGTCTTGTTCGATACCCAAGACTACGAGCAGGTTTAGGGATCATGACCGACCGGGTAGCAGGAAAAGTCGGACGCTTCTTGTGAAATACGTCAGCAAAAATCTTTTTATTTATATTAAGAAAAGTGTTTGACGAATGGTGAAGAGTTAAGCATGTATGAAACGTGATTTTGACGTATCGCCTTGCGTTAAACTACTTTCCGCAACTGCGGAGAGAGAGGGGGTGTTGTGAATGCCAGTAGCAAAAAAACCCGCTGCAAAGAAAGCTCCTGCTAAAAAGCCAGTGGCTAAGAAAGCCGTCGCTAAAAAAGCTGCTCCGAAAGCCGCTGCAAAAGCTACCGCGAAAAAAACTTCGACTGTGAAGAAAAAAGTCGCCGTTGCGAAAAAGCCGGCCGCTAAGAAGCCAGTAGCGAAAAAAGCCGTTGCCAAGAAGCCAGCCGCGAAAAAACCTGCAGCTAAGAAGCCAGCCGCGAAATAACTGTTCTTGCTGGAAGAAAGCCTTCCACAGTGCACTTCAAAAAAACGGGAGAAAACCTTGGTTTTCTCCCGTTTTTTCGTGCGAGGCTAGCCGTTCATGTTCGCAGCCTTGTTGACCACCTGCTTTTTTGCTTTTGCCGCATTTGCCGGTGGACGAACCAGTCGGCTGTTCGGTGGCCTCAACGCAGCTTTCTATCGCAGCATTTTAGCCTTGGGCTTTTTGCTTGTTGTCATGGGCCTCGGCCAACGCTCCTGGTCTGTTCCTAGTTCCGCCTTTTGGTGGTTGCTGGCCAGTGGAGTGATCGGCTTTGGGATGGGCGACCTCGCCCTCTACATAGCTTTCCGGCTAATAGGCTCGCGCTTAGCCGTGCTGTTGTGTCAATGTCTTGCGGTGCCCATTGCCTTGTTGACCGAGTGGCTTTGGTTGGGCACAGCCACTTCGACGGAACAGCTTTTGTCCATTACTGCCATTCTGGTTGGAGTATGTCTGGTACTTTTGCCACGAGAAAACCCCGGACGCTCCGTGCGAGACCTGTGGCTGGGCATTCCGTTAGGCGTTGTGGCGGCGGTGGGGCAGGGCTTGGGCGCGGTGTTCAGTCGGAGAGCCTACGAGGTCTTCGAAGAAACGACTCCTGACGTCGTCCTCGTAACCCTGATCCGCCTGGCGGGTGGTTTTGGCTTTCTCATCCTGTGGTGGTCGGTGTTTTCCAAAAACCGATCCGCACTGACCGGTCCGCAGCTTGCACTCGGCTGGCCGTGGTTACTGACCAATGCTATGCTGGGTCCATTTTTAGGCGTAATGGCTTATCAATATGCCTTGGCGGTAGCTCCCAGTGGGCCGGTCCTGGCCATTGTCGCCACCACACCGATTGCTATCATTCCTCTCTCGCGTTTTTTTGATGGGGAACACATCACTCGCCTGGCACTCTTAGGCTCACTTTTAGCCTGCGTTGGCGTGGTCGGACTTCTGACTCGCTGACCGGAGTCGTCAATCAAGAAACCACGTCTCCAATCGCTCCAAAGCGCGGCCTTGCTCACGATACTCGTCGGCGTAACTGAGTCTTGGTTCGTAGGCGGCTCCAACCGCTGCCGGCTCCTCCTGAACGCCGCTCTGCCGAAGGGCAAACACCGCGGCACCCCGGAGGGAGGCCTCAGCTTCCTCACAAGCGGAGAGAGGCAGCTGCATAACATCGGCCATACGTTGCATAGCAATGGCGGATTGACTGAGTCCGCCGGACACCATAACCTCAATGTCGGCCCGACTACCACGGATCAAACCGGCGATCCTTGCTAAACGCTGGTAGACAGCTTCCATGGCTGCTTGATAGATATCAACCGCGGTGTGAGCGGTCTTTAAGCCAAGAATGGTTCCAGGCAATCCGGTCGGCCAAGTAGGAGCTCGTTCTTCCACTAAAAAAGGTAACACGTGTAGGCTCGGGACCGGACGGATGCGTTGAGACATAATGCCCTCCAACTCGGCATCCCCCGGGAGTCGTAGGTTTTCCGCCAGCCACTGGTGCAGGTTGCCTGCGTTGCTTACCGCTCCGCCGATAAGATGATGTCGATCATCGATCTTATAACGAAACAACCCGGTGGCAATACGATCAGGATTTGTTTCGACCAACCGAACCGCGCCACTGGTGCCAAAGTTTAAAGCCATTCGACCAGCACCAGAAGCTCCGCTGCCAAGGTTGCTTGCAGCACCGTCTCCAATGGCAGGATAAAGCTTTGCTCTCGCTAGCACGCCTGCTTGGGTCAACTCCATAGCTTGGTCTGAAACCGATGCTATGCAGTCAGGCTCAAGCTCAAGCGTTTCTAGGATTTCCTGATCCCAGACTCCAGCCCAGGAGTCATAAAGGCCGGTGCCAGACGCCATAGCCACGCTTTGTCGGATTGGCACACCGAACATTTGACTTAGCAACCATTCGGCTGGGCCGACCCACAAGGCAGCGTCCTGCCACCATTGCGGTTGGTCTCTGCGCACCCAAGCAAGTTTCGCGGTCCAAAACGAGCTGCGCAACATGCAGCCGGTCCGGTGATGGGTTGCTTTTTCATCAAGCACCTCCCGAAGCCAAGCGGAGGCTGAAGAGCAACGCGTGTCCGCCCAGGTGAGGATCGGGGTGATGGCATCTCCGTGGGTATTCAGGGCCAAAAGGCTGTGCCAAAAGCAGCTCATGCTGACGGTGGAAATCGACTGCGCCCCACAGCTTTCGATGGCGTGCCGGCCAACCTGCTGAGTGGATCGCAACAACTCCTGAGGTTCCAAGGTGGCTGTGCCGTCGCTGTCCGTGTGCAGTCGGTGCTGTGATTGGGAGAAGCTTGCTGGAATCAGGCGTCCGGTTTGGGTGTAAACTCCCGCACGCACCGAAGAGGTGCCTACATCAAAAGCTAGGGCAAAAGGTTTCATAAAAGGGTATCCTAGAAGTCGGCGAGCGACCGAAACTCCGCGTCAAACAAACGACGATACGTCCGGATGGCAAAACCATCGGTCATACCGCTTAAGTAATCGCACAAGAGCCTGGCACGCTCAGCTTGGTCCGCGGTGCCTTTTAGCGATTTTGCTGTGGCGGGAGGCAGCAAATCAATGGCACTTTGGTGGGGGGGCGCGGCGATGTATCGGTCGCTGAACACTTGGAACAACTGCGTCAAAATTCTTTCACTTTTGTATTCCAGATGCTGCAAAGCCGGCGCGTGAAACACCAGGTCGCGGGCTACCCGGCCAAAAAACCTACGTTCTTCAACCCGTTCGGGCTCAATGGCAAGTTGCAGTCCTTCCCCAGATTCGCCCGTAAAGTGTGCTGTTTTCTGCAGACACACAGCTCTCAGATATTCTCCGGTGCGCCGACCGAACCAAGCGTCGATTCTTTCTTGGCGTAAAACTTCGATGAGCATCTCGGCCAACTCATGGTCCCGGGCGTTCGTCGCATTGGTGCTGGCCCAACGCTCCACACTGAGTGGAGTGATGAATGAGGCGTGGACACCGTCGACGATATCATTAAGCGAATAGGCAGTGTCATCCGCCCAATCCATGATCTGACATTCCAGGCTTCGACGTGAGCCCAGGTCGCCTAAGGCGAAGCTGCGCAGCTCGGCTTGGGAGTCGTAAAGAAAGTGGTTGTGTCGATCACCTTCTGGCAGCTCGCTCCAGAGGGCTTGATATTTGAGCACGCCATGGAGCAGAGCGCGGCTAGGCTGCATGCCTTTGCGTTGTTCTCCATCGCTGTAGATGGTGTCTGCGAGAATTCGGACGGTTTGGGCGTTGCCTTCAAAACCACCGTAAGACTTCATCAAGCGATTGAGAACTCGTTCACCAGCGTGACCGAAGGGCGGGTGCCCGAGATCGTGTGCTAAACAAATTGCCTCAACCAGATGTGGGTCGATAAAAAAATCTTCGCTCAGGAAAGGTGAGGTGCGGCGGAGATACTCGCAGATAGAACGTCCCACCTGAGCGACCTCAATGGAATGGGTTAGGCGCGTGCGGTAGAAGTCGAACTCACCCGCCATGAACACTTGGGTCTTAGCCTGCAATCTTCGAAACGCCGGGGTATAAATGATGCGATCCCGATCCACTTCGAAAGGGGTCCGTCCGTCTTGCGCGGCTTTCCTAGGGCCGTCCCAGGATTGGTGAGCGTTCGGCGTGTAAAAACGGTTTTTCGGAGCTTCACCCATGCTGGACCTTGGAAATTTGCATGGGACGATGCTACAAACTTTGACAAGCGGTGTCAAAGCGTTGAAATTCGTTATTGTTTAAGTAGCAAATGCCCAACCAGGACGAACCTTTCGTCTGCATTTTGCTTCTTGACCGAGCATTCGCTCACGTCGCCTGCAACTCCAGGGTCACTTTTTTGGAGAACGATGTGTGCTCATGATCGTTTTGTTTTTTTCGGCCATATGGCCTCGCCTACCACGTCTTCCAACTCGCCAAACCACGCTTCCCCGGCTGAAAGTCAGCCTGAGTTGAGTGATAGTGTTTTGTTGCGTCGGTTGCTGGGTCTGGCTTGGCGATATAAGTGGCAATGCCTGGCGGTCATGAGTCTCCAGACCGTGCTCTTGATCATCGGCCTTTCTGGTTTGGGCTTAACTGGCCTTGGGATTGACTATATCAACCATGAGCTGGACCCGGAGGCTCGGCCCGCTCGATTGCCGTTCGGATGGAGCTTTCCAGACGCCTGGACTCCTATGCAAGTGCTTGGATCGATCTCCGGAACGATTTTCGGACTGGCTCTACTTCGGTCAGTGCTCAACTATTTTTATCAGGTGAGCGTGAATCATTTGGTGCAGGGCCGGGTGGTGGTTGAGTTGCGAGGTGCCGTCTACGACAAATTGCAGCGAGCCAGCTTTCGTTTTTTAGATGCCAGCGCGAGCGGCTCTTTGATCAACCGGGTGACTGGAGATGTGCAAGCTACCCGGATGTTTATTGATGGGGTGGTGTTGCAGGCTTTTATTATGGTTCTGTCTTTGGTGGTTTACGCCGTTTACATGGTGCAAATCCACGTTCCTTTGACCTTAGCATGCCTCTCGGTGATGCCTCTGATCTGGATTCTTTCGTCCACATTTTCACGTATCGTCAAACCGATGTATCGCAAGAATCGCCAGCTGGTGGATCGATTGGTTCTTCGGCTTGCAGAATATGTAACCGGGATTCAGGTTATTAAGGGGTTTGGTCGGGAGAAAGAAGTTACTGAAACGTTTTCGGCCGCTAATCGCAAAGTGCTTGAGCATCACCGGACCATTGCCGGTTACGTGACGGTGTTCACCCCATTAATAGGCCTGGTTTCGCAGCTTAGTATCGTGATTCTGCTTTCCTACGGAGGTTACCTTTTTATTCAGGGTGAACTTGCTTTGGGCTCCGGTCTGGTGGTTTTTGCTGGCGTTTTACAACAGTTCGCTGGGCAGGTAAGCAACCTTGGGGGCATTACCAACACGCTTCAGCAAAGCTTAACGTCTGCCCGCCGGGTATTCGAGGTTTTGGATGCCCCGGTTGAGGTCGCTGACCCAGTGGCACCCAAACATTTGGGGAAGGCGCGAGGTGAGCTGGTGTTTGATCAGGTGGTGTTTGGATACGATTTGCAGAAGCCTATTTTGCATGATGTGAGTCTCGCCGTTCAGCCCGGCCAAAGAGTTGCCATCTTTGGTCCGACCGGAAGTGGGAAATCGGCGTTAATGAGCTTGGTGCCGCGTTTTTATGATCCGGATCGAGGACGTATCCTCTTAGACGGCATCGATATTAGGGATTTCGCCCTGGACGAACTTCGGCGAAGCATTGGCCTGGTGTTTCAGGAGAGCTTTCTCTTTAGCAACACGGTTGCTGCGAATATCGCTTTTGGCGCGCCGAAAGCAAGTCTTGCCGCTATTCAGAAAGCCGCCCAGATCGCGGGAGCCGCCGAGTTCGTCGACGCGCTTCCTCAGGGATACCAAACCGTTCTTGGTGAATATGGCGCGAATCTTTCTGGCGGCCAACGGCAGCGTTTGGCGATTGCTCGTGCCATCCTACTCGAGCCCCCGATTTTGTTGCTGGACGATCCCACCGCCTCGGTCGATGCAGAAACGGAAAAGGATATATTGGACGCGACCGAAGCAGCGATGAAGGGTCGAACCACCATCTTAATTACCAACCGGTTTAGCGCTCTTCAGCGTTGCGATCTGGTTGCGGTATTGGACAAAGGCCGTCTCGCTCAATTCGGAACACATAGGGATTTAATGAAACAACCAGGACCGTATCTGGAAGCCGCTCAAATTCAGCTGGAGGAAGAAAAATGAGCAGGCCTAACTCTGAAAAAAAGCCTAGGACCCAATCCGCTCATGACGCCGAGGAGGAGCTCACCCAAGAACTAACTCGGGTGCAACATCGTAGCCAAGAGGAGGAGCCGACCAAAGTTCCACTCAACTGGGCGATCATCCGGAGACTTTTCTCCTACACCCAGCCGCACGCAAAAATTCGCAACTGGCTGTTTTTCTTAGTGCTGATGCGCGCTGCCCAGTTGCCCCTGCTGGCTTGGGCCATTGGAGCGGTTATCAACATGGCCATTGCTCCAAGGAATTGGGATGCCACGGTTCTCGGCGTTTCTTTGTACTTGGCGTTTGCTCTCTTCACGGATTTTTGTTTTTCGTTCCGCATGAAATTAGCGCTCCTTCTCGGCGAGCGAGTGATTTATGATCTGAGGCAAGCGTTGTTTGAGAAGTTGCTGACTATGCCGATGAAATTTTTTCATCAAACAAAACTGGGCCGTATCTTGAGCCGCAGCACCTCGGATGTTGATGCAGTACGGGCAGGCATCCAGGATGTGGCCTTTGTTTCGGCAGTGCAACTTGGGCAGATGTTTTTCTCGGCGTTGCTCATGGTTTGGTATGACTGGGTGCTCTTCAGCGTAGTGCTGGCCCTTGCTCCGGTGCTTTATGCGGTGAACCGCCACTTCGGCAGCAAGCTAGCCCATGCCCATCGGATGGCACAAGAAAGCTTTAGCCGAGTCACCGCCACGGTGGCCGAGTCGATTACTGGGATGCGGGTCACTCAGAGCTTTGTGCGCCAAGAACTTAACGCCGGCATTTTCCGACAGCTGGTGCGTGACCATTCTCGCTATAACATGGGCGCAGCTCGGACCAATGCGGTCATGCTTCCGCTCCTTGAACTGAATAGTCAATTTTTTATCGGAGCCCTACTTTTGCTGGGAGGCTATCGCGCGCTCAGTCCGGACATTGGAACGCAGGTGGGGGATCTGGTGCAGTTTTTCTTTCTGGCCAACTTGTTTTTCTCTCCCGTCCAGACGCTTGGCAACCAGTACAACAACGCCTTGACTGCAATGGCCGGGGCAGAGCGTGTGTTTCGTCTTTTGGACGCGGAGCCGGACTGGCAAGACCCACCTGAGGCCAAACCGATGAGACGATTCCAAGGCCGGGTGGAGTTCCGCAACGTCACTTTTGGATACGATCCTAACCTGCCCGTGTTGTTTGATGTCGATCTGATCGCAGAACCGGGACAATCAATCGCTCTGGTCGGCCACACCGGCAGTGGGAAAAGTTCGATCATCAATTTGCTTTGCAAATTTTATCTCCCCCAACAGGGAGAGATCCTTTTGGACGGGCAAGAAATTCGGTCGGTCACTACGGCCAGTTGGCGGGCACAACTTGGAATGGTGGCGCAACAAAACTTTCTTTTTTCAGGCACGCTCCTTGATAATCTAAGAGTAGGGAAACCGGATGCTACGGAGGATGAGGTCTGGCATGCTGCACATGAGTTGGATTGCGCTGATATCATTGAGCAGTTATCAGGAGGAATACACACACCGGTCGGCGAGAGGGGCGCTGGTCTTTCGGTAGGTGAACGTCAAGTGGTTTGCTTTGTTCGGGCGCTTTTGGCCAACCCACGCTTGGTTATTCTGGATGAAGCCACAGCGAGCATTGATACACTTACCGAGGCGCGACTACAGAAGGCGTTGCATAAACTACTGGCAGGCCGGACAAGCTTCGTGGTGGCGCATCGTCTGAGTACGATCCGGTCTGCGAACCAGGTGTTGTTGTTGGACCACGGTCGAGTTATTGAACGCGGCACCCATGAGGAGCTGCTAAAACAAGGATCTGCCTACTACGACTTGTATCAGCAATTCAGCGCCGCCAATACCTCCAGCGAAAATGAATCCCCGAGTCGCGACTAACTTTCTAGTATAGGCCGGGCGCTCCCGGGAGGGCGGAGCTCCATCTGAGCTGAAGAGGGCGTGCGAGTGATCTTGTAGTTCTTTGGGGAAACACGCGTAGGCAGGGAAAAAAGGCTCCTCGCTGATTTCAGTGGGTGGTTGTCCCGCAGAGGCGTAGAGGCGCAGAGGTCTTTTTGTATTTCCATTCAGAGTTCCTCCGAGTCCCTGCGTC
>DAIRSW010000120.1:0-8905 GCA_036804205.1 Verrucomicrobiia bacterium
GCGCCTCAGCGCCTCTGCGGGACAACCACCCACTGAAATCAGCGAGGAGCCCAAATTCTCTGCCATGGTCGTCGTAGGAATGCTGTTTGAAAATGAGGAGTAAGCTGTGTAGGCTCACCCATGAATCCCGAGAACCAGAACCTCCCTGCCCAAGGCTTCGGCGAGATGTCAGACGCCGATGCCGTGGGAACAGCTGCCAGCGCGGATTGTAGCGATATGCTAAGAATGTGGATTAAGTTTCGCGAGGAAGATGGCAAAAAAATTATTGACCAAGCGACGTTCCAGAGCTTCGGCTGCCAAACCGCCATTGCGGTAGCCAGCTTGGCCACTGAGATGATTCGCGGGCGAACCGCCGAGCAGGCCTTAGCTCTCAAACCCGAAGAATTATCGGCACCCCTTGGTCCCTTGCCACCGATGAAATTGCATTGCGCACAGCTTGTGGAGGGAGCGCTGCGTGCGGCGCTTCAACCCCAGGCCCAGCGGGAGGAAACCTGCATGGACAAGCATGTGGCCGCACCAGAATCTCAGCCCACGCTGATTGACAGCTTAAACCACCCTCGGGGAAAGCCGGGTAAGATTCGGTTTTTACCTAAATCCTAAAAGATCCTAAAAGGTTTTTCGGGTGTGGACGGAGCGTCTCACGCTTATTCGCATCTATCTCTGAAGCGCAATCGAATGACGCTTGATGGAAATGATACCTACCAGAGCCAGCGCTCTTGCTCGCTGGCAGGAATTTTTACCGCGAGCTACGCAGTATACTTGGGAACGAAATTATGTGCGCGAGGGTCATGAGTCTGTGACCCGCCTTTCGGCGGCGGTCCGAGTTCGTTTGGTGAGTGAGCATGAACTAGCTCAACAAGCACTGGAGCAATTCGGGTTTGAGGTGGTGGAAAAGATTGTTCAAGAAATTTATTGGCGACTCTACTGGAAAGGCTGGCTCGAACACAGGTCATCGGTCTGGACAAACGCACAAAATCTTCCCGAGCTGACCGAGCGTCAGGATGAGCTTCGACACAAAGTTGAAAGCGGCGAGAGCCAGGTCGAAGTGATGAATCACTGGGCTAAGGAACTGGTCGAGACTGGCTACCTGCACAATCACGTTCGCATGTGGTTTGCCAGCTACTGGGTGCATCGCTGTGGACTGCCTTGGCAATGGGGAGCTCGTTTCTTTTATGATCATCTGCTCGATGCCGATCCGGCTTCAAACACTCTGAGTTGGCGGTGGGTGGCCGGTTTGCAGACGGTTGGAAAAACCTACATGGTCCGAAGAAGCAACATCGAGAAGTATACCGAGCCAGCTTGGCTTGAGGATCGGCAAGCGGGCCTTGAATTGCTGGAAAGTGAAGGGAAGGTAGAAATCCCGGCTGAAACACCTGTGGCCGCTGGATCTTTGAAGCCCCTTCCCTCTCTGGACCAAGTAAGTGTTCTTAGCAGCGGGGCTTGGCTTCTGCATGAGGACGATTTATCGCTCGAGACCGTGTTAAAGCACGGAACGTCGCCAAAGGTGGTGCTGGCCCTCAACGCGGCGCATCGTCACGCTTCGGCTCGCCAGAAGCGGTATCGTGCTGAAGCGTTGCAAGATGGTTTGAACCGGCTCAGTGAGTTTTGGCAAGTGCCCGGCGTCTGGTTGGACCAGCCAGAAGAAGTGGCCGAGCGGCTTAAAGAATGGCCGGATGTTAACGAGTTGCACTATGTCGAACCTTGGATTGGACCTGCCAAGGACATGCTTGAAGACGCCGTTGCTCACGTGAAACTGCCCACCATGGCTTATCGGAGAAATGAGGATATTAAGATCCTGCCCTTGGCGAAGAAAGGGTTCTTTCCATTTTGGGCCGAGCTGAAGAAGCGTTTGAACTAATGCACTGCGTTTGGTTCAAAAAAGATTTGCGTGTGCACGACCACCGCCCCTTGTGGGAAGCGAGTCAACGGGGCGCAGTGATATGTGTGTTTGTCGATGAGGAAGAGTACTGGACCGCCCCAGAAACGCATCCACGCGATCGTTTGTTCCTGGAAGAGTGCTTAGCCGAACTGGCAAAGGAACTCATGAAGCTTGGCGGTCGCTTGGTGCGACGACAAGGTCGGCTGCCAGATGTTTTTTTCGAGCTGCATCGGGAGATCGGGTTTACTCATCTATGGAGTCATGAAGAGACCGGGTCTGCCTGGACTTACGCTCGCGATCTGCGAGTCAAAGAATGGTGCAAATCGGCCGGAGTCAAGTGGACTGAATGTCCTCAGACCGGAGTGGTCCGACGCCTGAAATCTCGCGATGGCTGGTCCAAAATTTGGCAGCAGAGAATGAGTCTACCACAAACTCCGGAACCGCCGTCGATACGCACCCCTGAGATCGAACTATTCAGCACCACGCCGCCCCCACCTTTGACGGGGCAAAAACCGGCCGAACAGACGGGCGGGCGACAAGCTGGTTTGCAATGCTTACACAGCTTTCTTCAGGAGCGGGGTGAAGGCTATCGCAAAGAAATGTCGAGTCCTGTGACAGCTTGGGCTAGCTGCAGTCGCATCAGCCCTTACCTTAGCTTCGGCTGCCTCAGTTTGCGGGAGGTGTATCTGGCCAGTGAGAACCAGCGAGCCGCTTTGCTTGGTGCTGGTAAAAATGGGACGCGCTGGCGCGAATCGCTCCAGTCGTTTTCCGGACGGTTGCGGTGGCACTGTCACTTTATGCAAAAGCTCGAGGACGAACCCGAGATCGAGGTTCATAATATTCATCGCGGGTTCGATGGCTTGCGGGAGGACGATTGGAGCGAAAAGAAGTTTCGAGCGTGGTGTGATGGCCAGACCGGCTATCCCATGGTGGATGCCTGTATGAGAGCGCTTTGCTCGACTGGATGGCTCAATTTTCGAATGCGCGCCATGTTGGTCTCTTTCGCGTCCTACCACCTTTGGTTGCATTGGCGACGTCCGGCACAGTTTCTTGGAAAGCAATTTTTGGACTTTGAGCCGGGCATTCACTATAGCCAGTTTCAAATGCAGAGTGGTGTGACCGGGATCAACACTCTGCGGATGTATTCTCCGGCCAAGCAAGTGGCGGATCATGATCCTACGGGAATTTTTATTCGCCGCTGGGTTCCTGAGCTGGAAGGTGTTCCTGATCCTTATCTGGCCGAGCCGCATAAGATTCCGCCACTCTTACAGAAAGCTTTTGGCATTGAGATTGGGCGAGACTATCCCGCGCCCATCGTTGACCACATCGAAGCTATCCGCCATGCTCGAGCACGGCTTGCCGAATGGCGGCGACGTCCCGGCATGCGAGAAATTTCGGCCACGGTGCAGAAACGTCACGGCAGTCGCAAGCGTTCACGACCTGTGACTCGACCTGCCCGCTAGCGCTTGGGAGAAGTCGTGTGGGTGTCCAGCCGTGTCATTTGCTTTAGCCGGGGGTTTAGGCCTGGGTTGGGGACTTTTTGCATAAAACTGTTGTTCGCGTTGAAGAGCTTCACCGAGAGTATTAGAGTGCGCGAATGGCTCAAATTTTGGCAGAACCTATGCACCGCTCGCCGGGACGTGACGTCCTCAGCGATCTGGTAGGGCTTTTGCTTGTGGTGGTGTCGCCGTTTGTGTTTGCCGCTTTAATGTCTTACTCGCCCAAAGACCTGCCAGCTTGGGTGCCTTTTTATTACACCAGTTTACCAAATGATATTCCCGTCAATTTGCTCGGGAGGACAGGTGCGGTATTGGCAGGTTTTCTTCTCTTTAGCCTAGGTGCCGGTGCATTCGTGGTTACTGCGTTGGTTTTTGTCATGGGGCTTGCGAAGCTGATTGCACCACGATTCCGGTTTGGCGGTCAGCTCCCATGGGTCGTGGGGGTGGCGGTTTCTGCTGCGTGCTTTGCGCAAGTCCAGAGTTGGTGGCAGACGGATTGGCCGAGTCAAAACAATTTGGACGGAGCGGGGGGATGGTTAGGATATTGGTTGGGTGAAAGATTTATTGCCGTTTCTTTAGGTGCCACGGCCATGCCTATTTTCGGACTGATTTATCTGTGGAGCTTATTTCGTTTATTCCGGTTGACACCCTGGGGCCTGGTTTTTGGCTTGATGAAAGAATTTGACGCCCATCAAGCGGAGCAGAAGAGGCGTCGCCTTAACCGGGCCACCCCTCAGGAGCGGCTTACCATAGAAGGTCGCGAGCTAGAAAAGTATGTCGAACAACAAAAACGCATCTTGGAGCGGCACGGGGTTTCTGAGCCAACAAGCTCTGAGGTCTTTGAGGAGGAGACCTTAGAACCCGAGTATGAACCCTTGGAGACTGAAGCTGAGATGTCCCTTGATACACCGCCAAGTGGACCTGTTGAAGTCACGCCACTGCCGCGACCAGGTAGGACGCGTGAGCCTCTGCCAGCCAAGCCGCCGCCTCCACCCAAGTATATCCTGCCGGACTCAAGTTTTCTTACTGAACCCGAGCCGAGCAGCAGCTTTGACTTCGAGGAGCAGGAGGCCCACCGGCTCCGCGATTGCCTTGTTGATACATTGGCTGAATTTAAGGTTATTGTTTCGCCGGGAGAAATTACCCGCGGACCGACGGTAACCCGGATTGAATTGTATCCTGCTGAGGGCGTTCGAGTTGATCGAATCGTCGCTCTAGAAAAGGACCTGGCCAGGGCTACAAAAGCGGAAAGAATCAATATTCTTGCCCCGGTGCCGGGCAAAGACACGGTCGGCATCGAGCTTGCTAACCAGCGGAAAGTTCGTGTCGGCTTGCGTGAACTTTTAGAGGATCGGTCCTGGGACAAAAAGAAATACCAGATTCCCCTGCCTATTGGAAAAGACATCTATGGACAAACGGTGGTGAAAGATCTTGCGCTGATGCCTCACCTGTTGGTGGCCGGGGCAACAGGGAGTGGGAAAAGCGTGGCTATCAACACCATGCTAGTGAGCTTGCTTATGCGCTTTTCACCGGACGACCTCAAGCTTCTGCTGATCGATCCCAAGGTTGTGGAGATGCAGATTTACAACGGCCTACCGCACTTAATCTCGCCAGTGATTACCGACCCACGCCTTGTGGTGGGGGCGCTGCAATACGTGGTCAAAGAAATGGAGTTTCGCTATGAGCTTTTTGGCATGCATGGGGTGAAAAATATCGCCGGATATAATCGCGACCTGGTGTTACAGCAAAAGACGAAAGGAAAAGGAAAAAGATCAACAGCCGATCAATTAACCTTGGGATTGAGTGCCGCTTCAGCCCCGGCGCCAGAGCGTTTGCCGTATGTCGTGGTGATCATTGATGAGTTATCTGACCTCATGCAAACGGCGGCGGCACAGATGCAGGGGCTCATCGTGCGGATTACTCAAAAGGCTCGAGCAGCGGGAATTCATCTAATTGTAGCCACGCAAAGTCCTCGGGTGGAGGTTATTACGGGATTAATTAAGTCTAACATTCCTTGCCGAATGGCGTTTCAAACTGCTTCGAGGATTGACAGTAAGGTGATCCTTGATGCTCAAGGCGCGGAGAAGTTGCTAGGCCAGGGTGATCTATTATTCTCCATGCCTGGCGCGGCCAGTGGCACGATCCGCGCTCAGGGTGCCTATGTTTCTGAGGAAGAGCTGCAGGAGGTGGTTGAGTTTGTATGTCGGCAAAGGGAGGCGGATTACTTGATCGATTTGAACCAGCCGGTTTCAAGCGGTGCAGGAGGGGACGCCGATCTATCCCCGGAGGATCAAGAACTGGTGCTGCGCGCCACGGATATCCTACTGGTGCTTGCGTCTCAGGAGAAAGGGGATCAGCGTGCTCGGACGTCGCAGCTTCAGTCAAAACTACGAATTGGGCATGGCCGGGCCACGCGGATTATGGATGAATTGGAGCGTCTGGGATACGTTGGGCCGAACGAAGCAAATAAAGGCAGAGAAATTCTACTTGACGGCTTGCCAAACAGTTAATCGTGAATAGTATAACAAAA
Organism: Verrucomicrobiia bacterium; assembly: GCA_036804205.1. Lineage (GTDB taxonomy): Bacteria > Verrucomicrobiota > Verrucomicrobiia > Chthoniobacterales > CALDSX01 > DAIRSW01. The sequence continues at coordinate 5,909 of DAIRSW010000120.1, forward strand.
TGGAACGAGCCGGTATCAGACTTCAAAGAGCACGAGAAACAAAAAATCTAAGCTTAGAAGAGGTGGCTCGAGAGACCAATGTCCGGATTGATAGGCTCCGAGATTTGGAGGATGACAATTACGGAAATTTTCCTAGCCCCACGTATGCCAAAGGATTTTTGAATCTTTACGCGAAATTTTTGAGGGTCGATGTTTCTCGTGAGAACGACATGTTTGATGTGGATCATTCCATGCTTGTGGGGAGTGGGGCTGGAACGTTCTCACCGTCAGGACTTTTTAGAAATGATGGAGGAGTTGTTCCTAAACAGCAAGCAGGTCACGTGAGCCGCACTCGAACCTCCACCTTCAGTTTACGTTCTTTTGCCCCAGTTGCGTTCGCGCTGGGCCTAGTATTGATCGTAGGGGTAGGTTTAGTCATGAAGTTTAGCATGGACATGAATCGCATCCAGCGAAGCGAGCCAAATGAGGCTTCGGTTGCTGCGATAGAGTCGATCATTGAACAAGAACGGGCGGCAGAGTCAGCGGCTACTCCTCATGCAAACGATGATCGAAGTTACATTGGCCAGGCCAACGCCAACGGGTACTCGGAAGATGATACAGCCCCTCGAAGTGTTAACGTGACAACGGTCCAGGCCAACTAGGCCAACCCACTACCCACTAAAGGCGGCAACATACATGCGTGCTTTTGAATGCACGCTATGTCTTATTGACCTTACGCGGAGAGCGTTCGAGCCGACCAACGAGCGCCTCACGAGAAAACTGGACGTTGGAGTCCCGGCTTTTTAGCCCGGTTACGCGGTGCCGCTCAAAGGCAGAACTCCAGCGTGCTTGTGAGATTAAACCCAAAACCGCGATGTGAACCACCATCTAGGTCGTTGAGCCTGGAGCAAATTCACTACATGTCTTACCGCTCTTGATGGTGAATTTGCCCGAGCCTCAAGTTTGAGCTCCGGAATGATCTACATTCATCGAACCCAACGTCCGCCAGGGCTGCTCAACACTGGCACGTAGCCCGGCGAATAATCTGTTTTTCCAATGGCACCGACCATCGGAACGCCAATGACCTTTCTCCATGATTGACTAAACGATTCGCCCGTGTGACAGCCCCAACTCTTGATGTAAGCGCGACGATGAAAGGCGCTGCGGTTAATTTTGCCAAGCTCGCTTTCGTGAAGCCACACTTTACTAGCCCCATCAATGTGGTTGCTGTAGTCGAACATAAACGCGGCTTTGTTGGAGTGCCCAAAGAACTCGAAGCCGATGACCGGTAGTCTGGAGCGATTATTTCCGCGGTTGATGTAGTTAATTACTTGCTGGGTTTCGCTGAAAAAGATCAGGTTGCACCCATGGCGGTCCCGGACAGACTCAATAAATTCGATCAAAGGTCGCTGGTCCTGCTGCGAACGAGTCACGAAAGCGGGCTTATAAACCAGCCATCCAATCGGCAGGTCAGGACCACGTTCCTGACGGATGGCTTCCATCCGGACGCGTGCGGTGCGAATAAAGTTACCCCACCAGCGGTCGTGAGGCACAGAACGAAACCTCTCCCATCGATGGATGGATGGGCCGCCACTCACAATGATGTATTCGCCAGATTGCGGAAAATCCATGGGATCCCTAGCCTCAGCCATCGGCATCCATGCCATTGTAAGTAGGCAAAAGAGCAAGAGAAGGTTTTTGAGGCGGGCAAATCTGTTGATGTTCACAACGCAACAGGTGCCAAAAACCGGGTAAGAATCAAGCAAACTTGAAAGAAATGTCAGACTTGTGCTCGTTGAGTTGCGAGCTGGACACTACGGGCGGGACACCGTCCTGCAAGGTCCCCGCTCAGTTGGGGAAGGTGGCTGGAGAGGGAATCGAACCCCCGACACGAGGATTTTCAGTCCTCTGCTCTACCGACTGAGCTATCCAGCCATTATTATTAATGTTCTATTTTAGAAACGGACTAAGGATTTTCAGTTGATGCGGAAATGAAACTAAGAAAGCTGGAGCGATCACAGTGTATCAATTTGTGTCATGGTTCTGCCCAAAAATTTTGAGAATTCAGCTTTTAAGCAGACATCGACCCAGCGTTTTCCCATCTCTGCACGTGATGAATCATGAAGACCGGCTTTAGAACGGGATGGAAGCTAAGCAGCGGATCAAACGAAAGACAAGTAAAAATTTGTGTTGCCAGCGAAGATTTTTCTATTAATATTTTTACCCTTATGCCAAAAGCCATTGCCAGAAATAAAACGCGCAAGTCCGTCGCCAAGCGATTTAAAATCACGGCAACGGGCAAAGCACTTCGTAACTCAGCCGGTCGTCGCCATCTTCTTTCTAATAAAAACGCCAAGAAAAAGCGGCAGCTCGCAAAATCCCGGGTTGTGGACCCTACCGATATGGATCGGGTTCTCCTGAACATGCCCTTTGGTTAAGCTTGAAGACAGCAAGTGCTGTGTTTGATCTGATGGGGTGTCCGGACAGTTGCTTCTAGACTTCTCAGGCCCCTGGCAAACAGGCTCAAGCATTTTCCACCTGACCGGTTAACTTCCCTAATCCACCTTTACTTATTTTTGTATGCCACGCGCCACTAATTCACCAGCCAGCCGCAAGCGCCGCAAGCGCATGATCAAAGCCGCCAAAGGCTACCGCGGTAATCGCAGTAAACTTTTTCGCTACGCCAAAGATGCGCGAATGAAGGCCATGTACTGGTCATATCGCGACCGTAAAAATCACAAGCGTACCTTCCGGAACTTGTGGGTCCTTCGCATCAACGCGGCCTGCCGTGCTGAGGGCTTAACCTATAGCCGCTTTATGGAAGGGCTCCGCGAAGCCGGGATCACTCTCGATCGCAAAGTACTGGCAGATATTGCGGTGGCCGACGAGGCCGCATTTTCCGCCTTAATCAAGCGAGTCAAAGAAGCTTTGGCAAACAAGCCAGCGGCCACATTAGCAGCGTAGTTTACTGCTCCCGGCCAAAGTAGGGGGCTTCTTAGGGAGCTTCTCAGGTTGCCC
>DAIRSW010000121.1:0-8868 GCA_036804205.1 Verrucomicrobiia bacterium
AATCTCGTAACCATCCTTGGCATCCTTGATTTGCCATCCTAGAGAAGTCAATTCACCTCGTAAAAGATCGGCCTTTTGAAAATCCCGATTTTGCTTGGCCTCCCACCTTGCGGCGGCGAGTTTTTGGATATCCGGTGGAGCGACTTCTTCGGGTAGGAGCAGTTCTTCATATCCCAAGCTGGTTAGAAGAAGTTCCAGATCAGCCAGCAATTGTGCCGGATCTGCGGAAGTCAGTGCTAGGAAAAGGTTCCCGTTGGCTTCGGCAACGTTGAGGTCGTCCCAGAGAGCGGCCCACACTTTTTCCAGAGGGCCTTCGCCGATTCTGGACGGCGGAGGTGGAGTCGGATGTGCGAGGCGCAACTGCAGGACCGTGCGGCGAAGACGGTTGAGTGCACTCTCGGATGCTTGAAGGCTCTCCCAGGTGAAATTGAGCGGTTGCCGATAGTGACCGGATAAAAGCGCCCATCGCAAAGTAAGCGGTCGGAACCCCCGAGCTGCCACATCGCTGAGGGTGTAAAGATTTCCTAGACTCTTGCTCATCTTGGAACCGTCCACCATTAAGTGCGCGACATGCATCCAATGTTTTACAAAAGGTTTACCGGTGGCGCATTCGGATTGGGCGATTTCGTTTTCGTGATGCGGAAAGACTAAGTCAGCACCGCCGCTATGCAGATCGGTTTCTTCCCCGCAATATTTGAGACACATTGCGCTACACTCCAGATGCCAGCCGGGACGACCGGGACCCCAGGGGCTTTCCCAGGAGTTCTCGCCATCCTCCGGCTTATGCGCCTTCCATAAGACGAAGTCGGCTACACTTTCCCGTTCGTATTCATCGGCGTCTTGGGGGCGAGGAGAGTCGGCTGAACCAGCTCCCTGCGAAGCGCCACTCCGAAGCTCTCTTTGGTCCAGCCGGGTGAGTCGACCGTAGTTGGGAAATTCGGCGACCTTAAAGTAAACCGACCCCTTTTCCTGGTAGGCGAAGCCTTTGGCCATGAGCTGCTCAATCAACGAGATTTGCTCTGGCACATGGGCCACGGCACCCGGCTCGTGGTGCGGCGCTAAAAGCTTAAGAGCCTGGCAGTCCTGATGGAATTTTTCGGTCCAGCCTTGAGTAAATTGCATGAGAGACATGCCCTCCCGCTGAGAGGCTCGGATGGTTTTGTCATCCACGTCAGTCAAATTGCGAACGTGCAGAACTGCTTGGCCGGACGCTTCTAAAACTCGGCGGACCAAGTCCTGAACAAGGAAAGTTCTGAAGTTGCCAATATGGGCAGGTCCATAGACCGTGGGCCCGCAGCAATAAAAGCTCAAAGAGTCCGATGAAAAGAGCGCGCGTTCCTGCCGGGAAAGAGTGTCGTAAAGTAGAAAGCGATTCATAGAATAGTGGGCCCTCAGACCTCAACCACATCTCCGAACTCAAGACCCAAGTGGCGAGCGAGTCGGATGAGATCGTTCGGTAGCAACTTTTTGCGGCTTAAAACCTCATCAAAATCCACCACTGTAAGTCGGCCTCGTTTGAGAGCGGTCATCACTCCGCTCTCGCCTTGCACTAGTGCGTTGACGGCAAGTTCTCCCATTCGACTTGCTAGTAACCGGTCAAAATGGCTGGGCGATCCACCGCGTTGCACGTGGCCAAGAACACTTTTGCGAAACTCCTGCTCAGAGCTGGGTGAGTCATCAAGCTCCTGAAAACGGCGTTCAAACTCGTCAGCGGAAGCGACGCCCTCCGCCAAAAATAAGATCGAGTCACTGGGGCGCGCTTTGAAACCATGACTCAGCCTATCCTTGAGTCGTTTGAGGTTAACGCGAAATTCTGGGATGATAGCGGCAGTGGCGCCGCAACTGAGTGCTGCGGATAGGGCGAGATACCCCGAGCGTCGTCCCATCACTTCAATAAGAAAACAACGTTGATGAGAGCGGGCGGTGTCCGTAATCCGGTCGGCCATTTGCATGATGGTGTTTAGGGCGGTATCGACGCCGATGGCGATGTCGGTGCCATAGATATCATTATCGATTGTGCCGGGCAGACCGATGACCGGGATTTTTAGGCGATGCAATTCTCGCGCGCCGGTGAGAGAGCCGTCCCCGCCGACCACAATGAGCGCATCAATTTCTTGGTCTCGCAAAAGTTGTGCGCCCGTCTGGCGACCTTCTTCGGTATAAAACGCTTTGCAACGGCTGGATTGCAAAAGCGTGCCTCCATGCGCTAGCACCGGGGACAACTGAGTGTCGTCCAGCGGGATGAGGTCACGATCAAGAATTCCCTGATAACCCCTTCGTATCCCAATGGGGATAATTCCTTGGTTTTGAGCGGTCAATGCGGCTGCTCGAACGGCCGAATTCATGCCTGGAGAGTCGCCCCCAGAGGTCAAGATTCCCAGTTTACGAATAGGCATACGATCAAATATCAGAGGTGATGGAGGTGAGAATGAAAACTGGGGGGATTTCTTCAAATAATCTGAACACCGAAAATCGCGTTGTGTCTATATTAATGGTTAAGGTAAAATCAGCCAGCGCGTCGGGCGTTACTGCGGGGAGTTTTCTCTGCGTAGTAATTTTTCCGCAAATCACATTTGCACTTGTGTCTGCAGCTCAAAATGCGACTCACTCCTTGGCCCGCGCGCTGGCTCACCTTTCTCACCTTTTTAGGTGAGGATTTTATATTCCCCGAATCTACGAAAGGTGCGCTTGAAGGGCGAGTTTAAATGAAAACTTCTGGGTGCTGGCCAAGCCACTGAAATAGGCCAATCTCCTCGCGAAGAGCCAGGAGACATTCCACAGGATCCCCTTGAACAGCCAAGGTAAGGCCGCTCACTAGGTAAATGCGCATGACTTCCGAGGCGATCATTTCCCGTTCCTTCGGAACCAATGGCAAGTGGGTGGACGACTCATAAAGATCGAGCCACGTTTTTGCGGCTTTCCACTGAAGTTGATCATAGTGGCCCTGCTCGGCAAGTCGGCCATCAAGAACCTGCAAATAAGCGACTACACTTTGCATGGCATAGGCCAAGTCGAATAGCCGTTCACGCTCTTGCATAAAGTCATAGTCCACCACCGCAGCGATTTGGTCGGCACGATAAAGAAGATTCCAGAAGTGGTAGTCTCCATGAACCAGCATCCATGGCAGAGCACCAATGGTCCGCTCGTAATCACGAAGAAGAGGCGCAATCATATCTCCAATGCGCTGGCATATTTGAAGAGCCTCGCGGGCGGGTTCCTCGGATTGGGCGCGAAGTTCCACGGCTGCGGTGACTTCTTGCAAAAGCATCCAGCAATGTTTTGGAGGGATGTCGTTTCGCATCTCGGGCGGGACAATGTAGGCGCTTTTGATCTTGTGAAACACCGCGTGGAGATCGGCGAGAGCTCCCGCTGCGGCATACATTCGATTCCAGTCCCGGTGGTTTCCTACATCATGCGCAACGTAAGCATGCACTTCAACAAGTCGGTCTCCCCAGACCGTCCAGCTTTTGCCGGACTTAGCTCGGACAACTGCCGGGCAAGGGAAACCGGATTTAACCAGAGTATCCAAGGTGGCATGAAGAAACTCCAGGCGCTCTACATATTCCTCGCCATGCCGGGCGCGGAGAAGAAAAGTCCCCTGTCCAGTTCGGAACGGGTCGGTCGTGTTGCACTGGGTGGTTAGGGGCCGATCCATTTGCACCAGTCGACCTAGGTCAAAGTCATCCGCCAACTTTTGAAGTTGCGACCAAGTCAACTCCATGTGAGTTCGCGGTTCGCGATGATCCTCGGCGCGGATTCTCAGGGTGTGAAGAAAAGCCGTTTCCGAGTGCGGATGTGGCAAAGTGATACGACGGGGAACGAGCAAAGACATAGCAAGGGCAGACTTGCCTGGGGGGTCATCTGATACTTGTTGTATAATGCACCCAATCGACGGGAAAACAAGTCCCGGCTAAATGCCCTAAATCCCGCAGTTCAAATTGAGGAATTTACCAGGAAGCTCACGAGGGGCACGAGGAAAAGCTCACAAAGCGGATTCGATGGTGAAGATCATCAATCCTCATAATTGACCAAACTTCATGCTCTTCTTCCCTTCATGGTGATGTAATCTGCCCCTGATAGGCTAAAGGGAAACGCGACCTTGCAAGGCTCGATTCAAGGTCAGTTGATCTGCGAACTCAAGCCCTAAACCAGCCGGCAAGCCATGAGCTACGCGGCTAACCTTGACTTCCGGAGCATGGGTCTTAAGCCGCTCTGCCAAATAATAACAAGTAGCCTCCCCTTCCACGTCAGCGCTCAATGCCAAAATCACTTCTTTCACTGCGCCCAAGCGCTGAAGCAAAGCTTCGATCTTGAGTTGCTCAGGGCCAACGCTGTTCAGCGGCGAAAGCAAACCTCCTAAGGCATGGTATTGCCCCTGAAACACCCCCGTCTTTTCGATAGCAATAATATCCATAGCGGTGGCCACCACACACATGGATTCCGACCGGCGCCCTGAGGTTTGACAGCACGAACAGGATTCTTCTTGTCGGAAAAAACCGCAGTTAGGGCAGATATCAATCGCCGTCTGAGAGTGCTGGATCGCTTCGGCTAAAGCCAGCGCCTCGGAGCGGCGCGCTTCGTCCAGCATCCAGAGAGTCATTCGCTCCGCGCTCCGCGGGCCCACTCCTGGGAGAGCGCGCAACGACTTGATCACCGCTTGCAGAGCCTGCGGTAATTCCAAACTCTTACTCAAGAGATCAATTCCTCGTCGGATTTGACCCGGGCCGGCTGGCCATGGCTGGGGGGGAGGTAATTTTCTAGCCGACGCATATAATAGTTCACCGCCGCATCGTCGCCTTCTTTAGGCAAAGCAGTTTGCAAAGTAGAATGAGCCTCCTCAAAGTTTCCTTCACGGAAAAGAATCACCGCACGCCAATAGATGTCGCGACGTTTTTTTTCGTCCTCGCTCAACTCATCCGGGCGCCCGAGGAGTTCGTAAATTTCGGCACGATGACCATCCGGGTAGGCTAATAGGTCCATGGGTCTTACCTCGACCTTATCGCCGGATCCGTTGAGAACCTCTGCACTTAGAATACAATTGGTGCCGTATTCCTCGTTCAAGTTCACGTACGTTTCTGCGTCATCAAGAGCCGGGCTCCACCAGCTTAAGGTGGAGTAACCATCGGAATTATGGGGCACGGGTTTTAAGGTTGCCTCAATAAGGCTGATTTTCCAAGGGCAACGGTTACGCTTATCATTTTCCGGATCCGCTGATTTGGATGGGTCATTTTGAAGATTCAACGCGGAGTCCAAAGCTTCCTCAATAGCTTTCTCGCGGTCAGCATGGATAAGCCCAAAAAATGCAAGTTGGCTTCGGCCATTGAACGGAGTCACCCAAGCTCCTGCCTGGAGCAAATGCTTGCGGGACCGCAAAACCGCAGCAGCCGGGGAATCTGAGCCGCTCAGCTCGGGCTCAGTTTTTTTGTCCTCAGCCGGGGCTGAAGTTGTCTCAGATTCGGGCTTTGGCTCCTGGCTTTGCTCGGCTGGCGGACTTATTGCGTTTGGCGAAAAAGCGGCGTAGCGCAAGGTCATCTGCATCACCACCGCCGAACGCTGTGCTTGGGGCAAAACTTCGTGCATGAAGGTGTGCCAATGTTTGCGGTCTAGAACCCCGGTCAAAATCTGCTCGGTCATATCGACCTGAATCCCTAGCTTGGATCGCGTTAAAGCGAAGGGTAGCAACACCGCCACGAGCCCGGCCAGAAGGCTCAAATGTGGCATCACAAGTAGGTCTGCCTGAGCGAGCAGCCAACTTCCAGTAGCGACTTGAAGCAGAGCAAAAAGACTTAGAAGAATCGCCCAAAACAGCGGACGCAACACGCTATTTAACCAAGCCAAGCCGATGCCCAAAAGCACCGCGACGGCCAGTGAAACATAACTTGTGGTTGACCACCACGCTGGGAGCGGCAGCTCAAAATGCTCGGCCCAGGCTTCATGCCAATTTTGGAGAATGCCACTGCCTTGGAGTGCAATGGCGGTTCCCACTGAGGCCAGTGAGGAGATCAGCCAAATGGTGGTGCGATGGGTCATGTGCTTGAGAACAAGCCTCAGGACGGGAAAACATCAAGCGCTGAGTTCAAACATCTTCCGGTTCGAGAGTCGGTTTACGAGGCTGTCGAAGAGCGTTTTCTGGCATAAAAAAGGCTCGCCCCTCGTTGCTCGTAGTTCGTTTTTTTCACTTTTGCTTGTCTCAAACAGATGACGGCATCATGTTGAGGGGTGCGAGAGGTCAAAGACACGCTGCGAGCGAAAGTGCGAATCGGCTACGACGGTCGAGTGCATAAATGGTTTCGCGGGCCCAAAGCTGACCAGCGCTTTGCCAACGAGGTGCGCGTTCTCCAATATCTCGAGGAGCGACAATGCCCTTTTGTCCCCAAACTTTTGGAGCACGATCCCGAGCACCTCTACATGGTCACCACCAGCTGCGGCTCACGAGTGGAACACCTTGACCCCGAACGCATCAAGGAGCTTTTCGGCGAACTGCAAGAATTCGGCGTGCGCCATGATGACGCCGAGCTTCGCAACATTACCTATCGGCAGCAGGATGGACGCTTCTGCTTGATCGATTTTGAATTCGCGACCATTCTGCACAACGTTACTCACGAAAATGATGAACCCCCCGCCCCCTCGTCCTCAGCAAATCATCCGATGGTCGGGGATGAGCCACCGGGGTAACGTCCGGAAGAATAACGAAGACGCCTTTCTTGGGGTGCAGTTTGATGCAAGAGAATGGCATTATCTCGGCAAATGGGGGGAGGCCAACATTGAAAGTGTCGACCTGGTTTTTGCGGTGAGCGATGGCATGGGCGGAGCTTCGGCCGGCGAGTTCGCCAGCAAAATCGCTGTGGAAAAGATTACTAAGTTATTGCCCAGAACATTCACCCAAGCTGCTATGGGTATGGATTTTGGTTTTGGTGATATTCTTGCTGAACTCTACACCGAGATCCACAAAGCCCTGTCTTACTTAGGAGCTTGTATCCCCGAGTGCGAAGGCATGGGCACCACGTTAACCCTGGTCTGGTTTACTCCCACGCGGCTGTTCTTCTCTCATCTTGGCGACAGCCGGCTTTACTTTGCCGAGGCCGGGTCAAATCAACTCCGCCAACTCAGCGAGGACCATAGTCATGTCGGCTGGCTAACCCGCCAAGGCCAGTTGACTGAGCGGCAAGCTCGCATGCATCCTCGGCGCAATGTTCTCCAGCGCGCCCTTGGTGCTGGGCATCAGTTTGTTGAGCCCCAGGTCGGCAGCGTCATCTACCAGCCGGGCGACCGTTTTTTGTTGTGCACGGATGGTTTGATCGAAGGACTTTTTGACGCCCAACTATCCCAAATGTATCTTGATCCTGATCAGCAGGAGGCCTCACAAGAACCCGGCGAACGTTTGGTCGCGGCCTCCATGGAGCGTTCGGGCCGAGACAATTTAACCGCGCTCTGTCTCGAAGTGCTGGATCCACGCCATCCCAGCCCCGCCTTTCCGCCGCTCCGCGATTCTTTTTTACAATGAGAATAAGGAAAAAGCTAAGCCCCAGCTTGCACGAGAGCCACTTCTCGCTCAAATACCTTTTGCCCAGCGCTGCGCTGCTATGCACGATCAAGTTCATTTTTCTTTCTACGCAAAACTTCAGGTCAAACCTTTCGAGGAGCAGCTTCGCATCGCTTTGGGTGGTGAGATGTGGGATGTGGAGCTGCGCCGAAATCGGCGATCGCGAAGGCTTAGGCTCTCGGTGAGTCCTTCAGCCCGCATTGTGTTAAGCATCCCGCTGCGCAGTTCGCGCAAGCAGGCTATCGAGTTTTTGAACCAGCGCCGTGCTTGGCTCGAGGGCATCGTAATGGACCTCAAAACAAAATGTCTAAGTCCGCACGCGCAGCTGCAAGAAGGTAGCATGCTTCTGCTGGGTGGTGAGGCAACGCCGCTCCTGCAACTAACAGAAGAATCGATTGAAGGCGAAACTCTGTGGGCTCTGCAAGATGTCATCTTTGCCCCCAAACCCGGCCAAGATCTAGCTCAGGCGACATTGGAAAGCCTATGGGCACATGCCTGGCAACAGCTGCCACCGCGACTTCAAGAGTTAGCCGCCGGATTATCTTTGAGCATTCGCAAAATACGCATCGGCAATCAGAAAGGCCGTTGGGGTTCCTGTTCGCGAACCGGAGCGATTTCCTTAAATTGGCGTCTTATTCAAATGCCGGATGCCGTGGCGGACTACATCATGATTCACGAGTTGATGCATCTAAAAGAAATGAACCATTCTTCAGCATTTTGGGATCAGGTCGCGCGGGCCTGTCCGCATTATGAAAAAGCCGAGACCTGGCTGCGAGAAAACTCCGCACAACTTCTCTGGCTCAACAACGAGTGAGTGTTCGGCTAGGTAACGGCTCTCGTCTTTAATTTTTCTCCACCGAGACACGGAGGATTTTTTGTTGTTTCAGTTTTCGTGGACTTACCCTGGACTGAGCCCGATAAGCTTAGATCTTAGCGAGAAGCTCGCGATGACTGTCCAAGGAAAAACCCTATCGCGCCAAAAACAAGTCCTATCGTTCCCATAAGCAACCCGAACCGGATCGCTTGTTTACTTTCATAGGTGAGATACATCACTTTTCTTACTTCCAGTGCAAGGCCGAACTCCAGCTCCGAGCCCTGTTCTCTAACCGTCTCGAGATACTCCGTCGCGGCCGCCCTTTGCGCACTAAGGATGTGGAGCGCGGTCAATGTGCTTGAGGCGGCACCAGTTACCAAGGCGACTGCGGCAAACAAAAAAAAGCGTGCTATTCCTGAACGCATACTAGTGATCCGAGTCACGAATGTGCTGGTCTTTTTTTGGCTCCTCGCTGATTTCAGTGGGTGGTTGTCCCGCAGAGGCGCTGAGG
>DAIRSW010000122.1:0-8366 GCA_036804205.1 Verrucomicrobiia bacterium
ACACACGAAATCGGGGTGGTCTGGAAACGGATCGGTAGCCGTGCGACCAAAACCCAAGCCCGCGAGATGGACTACGCAATCGGCTTGGTCGATGCTTTCAACGAGCAAGGCCCTGAGGTCTCTTCCGGTGACGCCGAGACTGTGGTCTTGTGTCAAGACCTTCAAGCCGGCGCGCGAAAAGGCATGATGCAAAAGATTACGCATTCGCTTCAGGTCAATACTGGCGGCGCTAAGGAAGATGGTTGGCATCTTGGTGTGACTTTCCGGTTGGAAGGCGAGAAAAGACTGCGATAATTAGCCGCCGAAGTCGTAGTGCTGGATTTTCTGACTGCGGTGCATCACCAGCCAGTCGGCATTTTCTGCCAGAGCTTCGTGGCCGAGACGCTCAAGAATGCCGCGTGCTTCGGCGAGCTGTTCGGGTGTCAAGGCTGTGGCCCCTTCAGGAAGCAGCTCGTCGAGACGGTTGGCCGCTCCGGCGAAGACAGGTTCAATGGCATGGTAGCGCCGTATGTTATCGGACAAAAATTTTCGTCGAACCCAAAAATAAATGAAGGCTGCCCAGGTGGCGTAAATGCTTTTGGTGGAGAGTAGGAGACTGGGAAGCACCGAACCAACCGCGGCGTGCCAGGCTGTGGCGGTGTCAAGCCAGGCCGCCAAAAGCACCGGCACGGCAATCAAAACAGAGACAAGGAGGATGCCGGGGATGGGAGAGAAGAACCGCTGCCAGAGAGGCAGTTTTACGGGCGGCCGGTGCTTACGTCCGTGTTGAACAAAGAGCGCTGGGAAAAAGTAGCGCCAAATGTGTCCACGGGTGTATTTCTTGGATTTTTTTTTGGCCGAAAGGTCGGTCCAAGGGTTGAGACGATCTCGCACCGCGTGAAGGATAACCAGCACAAGGAAAGGACTCACCCCGATCAGGAGTAAGGTGAGTGGACCAGGTAAGACCGCAGCGATCCACTCGCTGAGGAGGGAGTTGGAGGCCAGAGTCGGAACTCCAAACACCTCGGGCAAAGCGCGCGTCATTTGCACAAACAAGGAAATAAAAAATAAGCCGAGCACAGCCCATCCCAACGTGGAAGCCATTGTGGTGAGTGAGTCTTTGCGCCAGCGGAAGTTGGTGAGGGTATCGCGAAAGTAGTTCAGCTGCTCGCCAACCCAATTTTGCCGAACGCAACGCAGAAGCCGTAATTGCTCCTCGGGCTTCAGTTTAGCAAACCACTGCGAGTCCGGTTGGTAGGGGAAAGACATGCTGCTCACCGCAGAACGAATCCAGCTGAGTTCTCCACGCAACCGGTGGAGGTAGGAGGAAGCAGCTGAGAGATCCATGCCGGCTTGCCGCCAGGCAATTTGCACCCGCACAGCCTCAGCCGTGGAGCGGGCGTCGAGTTCCCGATCTTCAATTCTAGACTCGGCAAAGGGTCGGTAAACCAATAGGTAGGTGGAAAGCCAAATCACAAACGCCAGGGCGGTCGGAATCGTGTAGCTCCAGCTCGCCCACCACGAGGAACCGCTAGGTAACCAGGCCGCAATGAGCAGCCCTGCTCCCACCGCAGAAAAGGTGACCATACGACTAATGAGCTTCTTAGCGACGGCATCATGCGAATTAGCGACATCAGCGAGGCGCCGGCGGGCCGCACCAAGCTGAGTAAGATTAGGCGCGGTGCCTGCAAGATCGGAGCACTCGCCAAAGCGTTCTGTGATTGCGTCGCTCTCCTTGGGGCGCAGAGTTTGGAGGTGTGTTCGTTGATCGGCGGTCGGCGTCGCGTCTTTGTCTTTTTTAAAGATTTCAAGCAGGTCTTGATGAAGTGACAACAGGTTTCTCACCACCGAGCGGTTTAAATCGGTCCCAATCTGGTGCCAGAGTTGTTTGTCCTTGTCGGACAACCCCCGGATCATTTCAGCCGTAGGGATGCGGTCGTCAAAAGACAAGCAAAGACCGTAGGGGTGCCGCCATTCCAAAGGCGCAAAAAAAGGTTCGGCGGCACGCAGGCCCATCAACAATACAGGGCCGTTTTCCCTGGAAGAAATAGCCGGTGGGATGGCCAGGAGCCCGCGCAGGTTGCCTCGAAGGTGCGACTCGACCACCGCCTCCGCTCCGGCCTCGAAAGGATCGTCAGGATTGACGGTCTCGCGGTCGAGATCAACGATTGCCACCAAGAGATCGCTGAAAGCGGAGATATACTCACCTGCGGCTCGATAGCGGCGATGCCGCAGAGCTTTGTTGCTGATGGGGTCAATTTCGGTAAGGTCGGCTTGTGGGTTGCCCGCAATGGAAGGGTGAAGCTCGACTTCAAAAATATCTGTATCTTCGTTAAAACCCGGTTGTGCTTGAATGCGCTCAATGAGCTGGTCGAATCGCGCGAGACGTTGTTGGTCTTCATCCTTGTTCTTTCCTTGAACGAAGCTGGTAGACTCTCGATAGAGGTCAAGAGGGAAGGGAAGGACGGCGCGGAGATGAATATTAGGGCGTTCTGTTTTTTGAAATCGCAGAACTTCCTCCGCAAAAATGGTGTCCGTGCCAGGCGCGAGTGAGGATAAAGCAAGAATAGGAGTGCTGCCAAGCCCTAGCGAGCGCCACTCGTCGTTGGAGGGTAAGCGTTTATTTTTGTTGAAGGACCAGGATCGGGGTCCATCTTTTTGTTCTTCAACCAGCTCAAGACCACCTTTTTTCTCGACCAGCCATTCAAGAAAAGCGCGGATAGCCTTGCGGACTTCTGGCACGTCCTCAGGCGGGTCATTGGGCGGGTCGTAAGGAGGGCCGAGCTGGTAACCAGGCAGTTTCATTTTGCCCGTTATACCGATAACGTAGGCAGGATGACGAATTTTATCGGCAGGCATGGGGCTTAAATGAAAGTAAAACGTGCTAAATTCCTCAGGATAAATGCTTTGCCCCTCGATTATCCCCGCAACCAAAAGATGGCAAGCAACAATTTGGTTAAATTCGTTGATAAAATCCCTCAAGAACTGCCTCCTGCCGAGCGGCATGGGGCATGGCCACCGCAACAATCAACCTCTATACCGCAGTAGACCCTAGCTAGTAGAGATTGGGCGTTTCGGCCCCAAAGGCTCCTTATTCTATAGCCCAGCTCGACGGGCTGGCTCTTGTCGGAGACTCGCCAAAATCACAAATCTCAGCTTAAGATTTGGTAAAGAACGCTCTTTGCTTGGCAGAAATGGGCATCTCCAGATGCTCCATCACCTGCAACAAATCCTCCCAGACTTTGCGCTTTTCGCTCAAGGTCTGCCGGCGTAACAAATAAGCCGGGTGATACGTGGGCATCACCGGAATACGCCAAGGTTCGCCAGCGCCACCGACCTCGCTCATCAAAAGCGAACGCCAACGACCACGACTCGCGCCCACCTGGGTTGAGGTCTCTCCAAACAATCCTTCCACCGCTGTGGCTCCCAAAGCCACAATCGCTTTCGGCTGCACAATTCCGATTTGCTGGCGTAACCATGGTAAACAGGTTGCCATTTCATCCGGCAAGGGCTTGCGATTGCCACTCGTTCCAGGTGGCATGTCCGGTCGACACTTTAGCACATTAGCAATAAAAACTTTGTCGCGACTCAAGCCCATTGCTTCAATAATTTTCGTCAGCAACTGGCCGGCTCGACCCACAAAAGGTTCGCCTTCCACATCCTCATCCGCTCCGGGAGCCTCACCCACGAACATCAGCTCAGCCTCCGGGTTGCCCACTCCAAACACAACTTGAGTGCGTTGCTTAACAAGATGTGAGCACTTCTCACAAGCCAACACCAGGGGACGCAGCGCATCCAACTGGGCACGACGATCCCCATGCACCTGTCTCTGCACCGCAACCGGGGCCACCTGTTCAACGAGTGCTTCACGCTTTTTCTCGACTGTGACCGTTTTTTGCACCGCAGTATTCTGCTCTTTTTGATCGCCCCCTGGCATATTAGCCGGCTTTGAAATCCGGCCGTAAGCCTCCGACACTGCTTGCGCGGTCCCGCGAGTCAGCATGGCCTCTTCGCGCACCACCTTCGGCAAAGCTCGCAGCCGATCCAAAGCTTCTGGTAGCTTTTCTAACATTTCTTCATTCCTCGACCAATAATTCCAAAGGTTCATTCAAAGCCGCTTCGGCTGGCTCAATCTCCAGAAGCTTCGCTAAAGTCGCATGCACTCTCAACGAAGAAAATGCGCCAAGATCACCTGTGTTGAGTGGCTCCGGAAAACGCTGCGCAATAAACACGGTGTTCATTTCCGAATTCGTTGCAGGATCCCACCCGTGCATTCCTCGCGGCCCAAAATCTCCGGCCCATGGCACCCGACCTTCCGCGGGGCGCCGTGACCAGGTGTGCTCGTTGTCCAAGACAACCACGATATCACCGGTCCGGTAAGGATGTTTAAAACCCCATTCCGGCGGCAAGGCTTCCCGCCGGAATGCACGCAAAAAATCATACTGACTCAGATTGCGCATGATCCCCGGAATCAAACTCGTCAACTGATCCGCAGGAATGAGGTCAAGAAAAATGTGCCCCACATTCCCACCGGTCACCAAAGTAAACAACTCCTCAGACTCCGGGTTAAGTCCGGCCAAGTTCGCGAGATTTGCGACGTATCTCACATCGCTCATGCCATGGTCCGATACCAAGATAAAAAACAGCGAATCATTCTCGCCAGCACGGCGTTGCCACAGTTCCATCACTTGCTCATGCACCCGGGCAAGAAGCTGATCGACCGTCTTCATGGTTTCCATTAGCTCGGGCGCGTTTGGCCCATAGCGGTGCCCCTCCTTATCGGGGGACTCACCGTATGCCATCACCAAACGCAAAGGATCCTCGGCCGTATCAGCTTCCCACTTCTCCAACACCCGGCTTATTCGTTCCTCGTCGCTCAAACCCCGAGCATATTCTTCTCCAAAATACGCGGTGGTGTGCGGCCCCGTTTGTTGATGGGCCAGCACCCAATCCAACACGAGAGTCCGCACTCCCTGACGTTCCGCAGTGGTCCAAATCGGCTCCGCCTCCAACAGACTCGAGTCGCCCGGATAGGAAAAGCGCTGCTGCAAACGCGAATCATAAAAACTATTTCCGGTCACCCCGTGCACATCCGTCTTCACCCCGGTCGCCAAGCTGACATGCGTAGCGAAGGTCAGAGTCGGAAACACCGGTGCCATAGCTTTTGACCACGCCCCTGTTTCCATTAACTCATCTAAAAAGCGCGTCTCGCTTCGGTCGATGTAATCGGGCCGAATTCCATCCATGCTAATGATGAAAACGGTACTTTGACCTTCAGTCCCAAAATTGGTTGGTCCACCCTCTACTTCTGCAACGCCAGCTTGACCGGCGATCAAGATCGCCAACCCGAAATTCACCCAGCAAATCAACGCCTTCACATCACCATCCCGCCGTCCACCAGCAAAACTTGCCCAGTAATGTAAGCCGCTTCTTCCGAGGCTAGAAACGCCACTGCCGACGCAATATCCTCCACCGCACCAAAGCGGCCCAAAGGAATGTGGCTCACCACTTCTTCCTTCACTTTATCGGACAGCACCTCGGTCATATCCGTCGCAATAAACCCGGGCGCGACCACGTTGCTCGTGATGTTGCGGCTGGCCATTTCTTTAGCCAAAGACTTGCTAAAACCAATCAAACCCGCCTTCGACGCCGCATAATTGCACTGCCCCGCGTTCCCCATCACCCCGGCCACCGAGCTGATGTGCACCAGCCGGCCATAGCGTTGCTTAGAAAACGTCTTGAGCAGCGCCCCGGTCAATAAAAACACCGACTTCAAATTTGTATCCAAAACCGTGTCCCAATCCTCCTCGCTCATTCGCATCAAAAGACCATCACGGGTCACCCCCGCATTGTTCACCAACACATCCACGCGTCCGCCTAAAGATTCTAACAGGTCAGGTAAGGCTCCCTCAATCTCTGCTTTTGAAGACACATCCACCGCAAACGGCACGGCCCGATCGCTTCCCGTCAAAGCATTCAGCTCCACCGCCACTTTGTTGGCATTGGCCTCGGTGCGACTCACAATCGCGACCTTCGCTCCTTCATCCATTAATCGCTGGGCAATCCCTGCTCCAATCCCTCGCCCCGCACCTGTCACAATCGCTGTCCTATCAGTAAAACGCATGGGCTTACCCTTATGAATCTCTGCTCGACATCAACGAAAATCACGAGAATTTGTTATCTTTCTCTTTGCCTTCACGACATCACGATATTCCAGCATGCCTAACACAGATCTCCCACGCCTCATTCAAGATCTCCTCTACGAGGCGGGAGATCATGGTTACACCTCCCGGCGTCTTTGGAACGAACTGAGACCGCACAGCGAGATTGAGTTCGAAGCCTTCATTCAGCTTCTACAGCAACTCGAAAAACAAAGCCTCGTCACCCAAGACAAACGACGTCGTTGGTTGGGTGCCCAACATGGAGGCCAAGCCCAGGGGCTATTTTCCTTTACTGGCAGGGGCCTGGCTTTTGTGCAGTCCCAAGCTGACGGCAGCATGCTCGCCGTCATTCCTCGCGGCGAAGAATCCGTGGCTCTGCCTGGTGACCTCGTCGAAATCCAAGTGCTCGCCGAGCGCAAGTCATCCAAAAAAAACGTCCGCCAACCTCGCGATCGTGCTCCCCAAGCCAAAATAACAAAAATCCTTAAACGCAACCGCGAAGAAGTCACCGGCACCGTCTTCTCGGAACACAAGCAACTGTGGCTCGACACCGGGGAAGTCGGCATGCCCGCCCTTGCTCTTGATGTTCCCGATCAACAAACCATTGAGGAGGGACAGAAAGTTCGCGCGAAACTTCTGGACTGGACCAATCCCAAACACCCGCCTAGGGCCGAGTTCATCGAAACTCTGGGGCTCGCGGGAGCTTATCTTGTCGAAAGCCAATCCATCCTGGTGCGCCATGGCATCATCGAGGAATTCTCTGACGTCGTCGAGCATCAAGCACAAGCAGCCACCAAGCTGCTAAAAGAAGCAGCCCAAGATCCCGACCGGGAAGACTGGACCGACCGGCCTTGCCTAACCATCGACCCTATCAACGCGCGTGACCACGATGACGCGGTCTGGGTGGTCCAACACTCTCACGGCGGCTGGACTGCGGCAGTGCATATCGCCGACGTCTCAGCCTTCGTCCCATCCGGAAGCGGCCTCGATAAGGAAGCGCGACGTCGCGGCAACAGCATCTACCTCCCCGACCGGGCCATTCCCATGCTGCCGCATGCCTTGAGCGGTATCGCAGCAAGCCTGGTGGAAGGCGAAGAACGACCGGCCTTCTCCGCCATCTTGGATTTTGATCAACACGGACTTTGCACCAAACACCGTTTCGTCAGTACTCTGGTTAAAATCGGCTGCTTCTACGATTACGACACAGCGCTCAAGCTGCTAAAGAAGAAGCCCGGCAAAGATGACCTGCTCAAGACCCTCCAAGCTGCCCATCGTCTCACTCAAACCCTCCGCAGGCGACGCTTTGATCACGGAGCCATCAACCTCGACTTCCCCGAACTCGAAATTGACCTCGATCACGACGGCAACCCCAAACACGTCGCCATGCGTGACAGCCACGAAGCTCATCAGCTGGTGGAAGAACTCATGCTCGCCGCCAACGTGGCTGCCGCCAAAAGCATTATCCAATCCGGACGCCCCAGCCTGTTTCGTATCCACGACCGTCCTGACGAACGTCGCCTCGAAGAATTCCGGCAGCTGCTCGCCGAACACAGCATTCGGGTCGGTCCGCTCAGCAGTCGAAAACAAATCAGCAAAGCCCTCGATCAGATCAAAGGTTCCCCGGAAGAAGCCGCTCTTAAACGCGAATTCCTCCGTTGCATGCCCCGCGCCATGTACTCCCGCAAAGGCACGCCGCACTACGGACTCAACGAAGGCATCTACACCCACTTCACCAGTCCCATCCGGCGCTACTCAGACATCTGCGTACATCGCACCTTAAAAAACGATTCGCCTCGCAGCAGCCAACGCGAGTGGGACGAACTCGCCACCCACCTAAGTCAAACCGAACAAACAGCGGACGGCATTGAACGCGAAGTCAAAATGTGGGCGCTCCGCGATTACGTCTTGCGCGATGAAAACCGCGACCGGGTCTGGCGCGGCATCATTGTCGATAGCCTCTCTTGGGCTTGGGTATTAAGCCTCCCGGAGCTCGGAGCCGAAGGGGTCTTGAAGCGGCGGGATGGGTGGAAGAAACACGCCAAAAAGCAGCGCGACAGCAAGCCGCCAACCTACGCCCTAGGCCAAGAGCTAACCGTGCGCCTAATTGACTTCGACCAAGCGGCCCGCCGCTTCGTAGCCGAAGAAATCGACCCAGCCGCGTAATAGAAGGCCGGGAGGGCGAACCGCCGTGTGAGCCAGCCCCGGGAGGGCGAACCGCCGTGTGAG
>DAIRSW010000123.1:0-8364 GCA_036804205.1 Verrucomicrobiia bacterium
TCGCCACCGGGACGAGCCCGGTGGAAGCGCCAGGCAGGATGGCCAGTGTTATGATTGACGATTGAGGCTTTTTGATTGCTGATTTTTGATTTATCGGTGCGATGAAAACCGTTCCCAAAGAAACGTCCAATTGTTATTCAGCTTACCCCGGCTAACAGACCTCCGCCCACCCATCAATCAAAAATCAAAGTTCAACAATCATCAATCGACAATCCAATAATGCGATCGCTGATTTCTTCACAAATCGATACCGATCCCGTGTCCTCGGCCACCGAGCTTGCCATCGCGCCAAAGCGGAATCACAGCTCCATCCTGGCAAGCAGGATGGGGGCAGCCAAATGAGAGACTGGAATCTGGACTTCAAGTTTCTCGCCACCGGGACGAGCCCGGTGGAAGCGCCAGGCAGGATGGCCAGTGTTATGATATACGATTGAGGATTTTTGATTGCTGATTTTTGATTTGCCAGCTGGCCCTGTGGAAGCGCCACGCAGGCTTCTTCGGGTGCAGGCTCTCACGAGTAGGGAACAATTATCATTTAAAATATAATGTGGTCTAAGTCATTGAAAGTCTGGAGGTTGTGAAATGATATTCTTCGCTGGTATGCATTGTGCTTAAAAAGTCATCGTAGATGCAAGTTAGGGAACATAGGGTTGGATCTCGTACAAATCTGGCCAAATCTTTTCCTGACGTATTATGAAATTCCTCACGGCTTGCCTTCTCGTCTTTGCGCCTGCGCTATCATCTTTTGGTGCCACGGTCACCCAGGTCGTCAGGGTTGAGTCAGTCATATTTGATGGCGTGGTTGTAAATAGCGCAGTCACCATACCAAACATGGTGACAACGGTTCAGCCCTTCGACAGCCAGCTAGGTGGTCTGGTGTCATTTTCCAGCGAGCATACTCACCTTTTCGAATACACCCTTATCAATTCACGTGATTCGAACGGAGGATTCGGGATTTCCGCTGGCGGTGATCTTTTTGCCAATGGTTTTCCGTATGGTCTCTTAGGTGGGGGCAGTGGCGAAGGTGTTCCAGCCAATAGCACTGTATCGGGTTCGTTTGGCCCACTCACAGACCATCAAGCATTTCTGGTGGAGGATGCCGATCCCGCTCTTCCAGAAGGTTTTTTTGGCTCGGAACCTGTTGATCTTGCTTGGCGGTTTGGGGCGAATTTGGGTGGGATCGAATCATCCGGCATTTCGAATGCTCTTCTTGCCTTATCTGAGGACTCAAATGTTACCGTAGCCTACACTTTTGCCCCCGTCTCGGAGCCTACCTCGCCCATGGCTCTGTTCGCTTTTTTTTCTTTCTGCGCTTGCCTGTTTCTCCAAAGGCATAATTTAATGCGTTCAGCGTAGGTCACGGACGTAGCCGATTCGTGACTTTAGAATTTTTTTCTGGGCAAGACACGGATTTTCTGAGAGGATCGGGGCTGTCTATGCAAGCGTTTTCTCGGAGAGAATTTCTCCAACTTAGCGGTGCGGCTGCTGTTTTGGGCCTTCTTCCTCATCGTCTCTTGGCATCCCAAGACGTCGAAGTCGTTTCAATTTTTCACACCACCGATCTGCATGGGAATGTTCTTCCTACCGCCACGTATGATGGCACCCCAGACGTCGGTGGCTTTGCGCGGTGTGCTACCCAAATCAAAGCCTGGCGTGAGACCAGCCCGCGATCACTAACTGTGGATCTTGGGGACCTTTATCAAGGAACAGTGGTGGGTTACAACACGCAGGGGCAGGTGATGATCCACGCTCTTAACCACTTAGATTACGACGCGTGGCTTTTGGGTAACCATGAGTTTGATTGGGGTTTGGATCCCATCAATGCAGCGGTGCGCGCTTCGCGCATGCCGGTCTTGGCGGCCAACACCCTGTTTCAGGGAAAGCACACCACAGCTGCGAGCCAGGATGGTTCAGTGAAGCCTTACGTGGTGAAAGAGGTTGGAGGATATAAGATTGTGTTCATTGGTCTTATGACCCCCGGCATGCCCAATTGGTTTCTGCCCGAAGCACTGCCTGGATTTGAAGTTCAAGATCCGGTAGCGACACTAAAAAAGCTGATGCCCGAGATTCGCAGTCACCAGCCGCACGCGGTGGTGCTCGGCACGCACATGGGGATTCGTCAACGTAGTCGTGAAGATGATGCCGCCAACCGTTTGGATGCGTTAACTCGGGAGGTGCAAGGTATCGATCTGATCCTCGGGGCTCACACGCATCAGGAGTTTGCGGCCACGGCGGTCAATGGTGTGCCTTATTCTCAAGCCCTCTATTTTGGGATTTGTGCAGGCAAAGTCGATCTCGCTTTCGATCGAAACACCAAGAAATTGGTTGGTGTCAGTAGCGAATTAACAACCATGGACGCCTCCGTGGAGCCAGATCCCTCAGTTTTGGCACTGGCCCAGCACGATCTTCAATCCGCCGAGATGATCCTTCAAAAACCGGTTGGGGAGCTGCTGGATGAGCTGGATATCGTGAATGAGCCTGGACAAGCGAGTGACCTGGAGCGGTTGATTTGCACCGCCATTATCGAAGGATTAAAGTCGCATGGTCATCAAGTGGATGGTGCAATCCATGGTTTGCTTTACGCGGAGGCTGGCATTCCATCGGGGCCTAAAACGATTGGGGACATGTGGAAGATTCTTCCTTTCGAAAACCAAACTGTGCTCGTGGATCTGACCTCGGAAGAACTCGGTCAAATGATGACCGATTTTTATCGTGTCCGGAGTTTGAGAAGTTTGGTGGGGCTCAAACCCTTGGTGCAAGGTCGTGGTGAGGATGTTCGTGTTCGTGGGTTTACGCAGGATGGTCGTCAGGTGGATCGTTCTCGACGTCTAAGAGTCGCTTTAAATTCGTATGATGCGGCCTCTGGCGGTGGCCGGTTTGAGGTGGTGCGCGAACTGGTTGGGAAAGTAAGCAGCCGACGACGGGTGTTGCCGTATCAGACTCGAGTGCTGTTGACGGATTATTTTTTGAGAGAAAAAACCGTGAGCCTAGCGAAGTTGCTGAGTTGAGAGCGGGGAGTCGTGGCGATGACGGGGAGCTGGGTTTAAGTGAAAGCGAACACGGCATGAACCGGGCAGATGCAGGAGATCACCAAGAAGCGGAAGTTTCAGTAATTACTGAAAAAACTGTTTGGAACGAAAGTCGATCCGTGCTTTGCTGTTGTGTTGTCGTTTTTACTTTTTTCCTGTTATGCAGCATCTCGTTTCTCTTCCGAATCGGGTCTCCCCAAAGAGCCTCGTCACCCAGCCATTTCTGTCCGCGTGCTCGCTCACCTTTTCCGTGCCAGCTGAGCAAATCACCGCTCTTACCCAGCCTGCCAGCGAGCCGGAAATCTGGGATGGATTTGGTATGCTCAACCTTAGCATCTTCCGTTCGTCGCATCTCGCCATGCCGGGCTGGCCTACTTGGGTCGGGGCTCCTAGCTTGTTGGTAGTGTATGGCGTGTTCACTCGACAGTATGATTCCAATTTTTCAAGCCAACGTGCTTATCGCGTTCTCAAGCTGGAAGCCGATCGCAAACGATTGGTCTGGCCCGGTCATATGACCGGCGCTCCACAGGTTTCTCTTTTGGAAACGCATGAAGCCAGCACAAGCACAGGTCTTGTTTTTGAGGATAAACGCAGTCCTCGGCGGCTCAGCTTGGAGTTTATGCATGAAGACGGTGAGTTGCCCGAGGACTCACTGTTTACGAATCACTGGCAAGCGGAGCGCTTTAGCTTGCCAGTTTGCAACCCGCAAATTTTCTTCGGGGCTCAGCAAGAACTTCTGCTGAGCAGCTTCAAGCGTTGTCAGTCTATGGAGCTGATCAACCTTGCCAAGCTCCAGCTTTCGTGGATGAACCAATGGCGTGGCAAAGGTGGTGCGCCGCGCTTGGCCGCGGCCTACGCATCATTCACCGCACGTTGTGGGAGCGGTGCTGCGCTTTAACCCGACATTCCATAATTATGAGTGGCTCAACAGATCAACTCACCGAAGCGCGCGACGCTTTTGTTGAGCAATGGGGTTCCATGGGAAGTGCCTGGGGCATCAATCGCACCATGGCCCAAATTCATGCTTTGCTGATGGTCAGTGAGTCGCCGTTATGCACGGACGAGATTATGGACGAGCTCAAAATCAGCCGTGGCAATGCCAATAGCAACCTTCGGGAGCTCACTGGATGGGGCTTAGTCCGAGGATTCGTTCCGAAGGGAGAACGGAAAGAATATTTTGAAGCCGAAAAGGATGTCTGGCGCATTTTTTGCACGGTGGTGCGCGAACGGAAACGACGCGAAATCGAACCGGTACTTCAGGTGTTGGAACGTTGTTTAGAAAAAACGGAAGGGCTGCAATCGCGACCAGCCCAGGAGTTTCGGGCGCAGATTTCTTCGCTGCAAACCTTTGTGTCGATGGCGAACGTTGCGATGGATCGGGTAGCGGCGTCAGAAAAAAACGAGTTACTGCCGCTGGCCGCGAAATTTTTAGCTCGACGAGGAAAGCCGGGTAAAAACGGCTGAGGGTTAGGTTTTCCGCTTCGCCGGTGAGCTGCCAACTTTCGAGCGAGGCTCACAAGACAGGTGGAGACCCGGCTTTAGCCGGTTGCGAGCTGCCTGAAGGCGAAGCTCCAACGGAGTCTCGAATTTTTTTGCAACAAAAGTGCGAAGGAAAACTTGCAGGCAGAGAAAACACCAGTTTATTGCCTTATCGCTTCTCAGTCTCAATTGCGATCCAAAGCTATCACGCGGTTCCAAACCCACTCTTCGATCCTTTCGATCAATCCCTTCGTCCTCCTTTCTTCCTCCCTTTTACCCTTCATTTCCCTTCAACTTATGAAATTCCTCGGCCGATTGTTCAGCCTATTGATCGCTCTGAGTTTTCTCGGAACCACAGCCACCTTTGCGCAGTTAGAAACCCTAACCATAGCTTTGAAGCCCGACAAAGATCCCGAAGCCATGCTGGCCGAACGGAGCAAGTTAACCGAATTTCTGACTGAAGCCTTGGGTGTTGAAGTCAGCGTGGTGGTGCCTCTATCCTCAGCAGTCATCCTTGAAGGTATGCGCAATGGCACGATTGACGTCTCATACTTGAGCAGCATGGACATGGTCAACGGCTTGCGCGAGGAGTCGGTCAAATATCTTTTGGTCGGCGAAATTAATGGAAAGCCTTCCTACGATAGCTATTGGCTCACTTTGAAAGATCAGGAGTATCAATCTATTGATGAACTCAAGGGCAAACCGGTCGCTTTTGCAAGTCGCACCAGCACTTCCGGCTATTTGGTCCCGCACTGGGATTTGATCAAACGCGGTTTGGTTGAGCCGCTCGGTGATCCAGAATCGTTTTTTGGTGCCGGTAACGTGTTCTATGGCACCGGCTACGTTTCCGCTGTTGAACGGCTTCTTTCTGGTGACGCCGAAGCAGCGGCTTGCAGTGATTACGTGCTGCTTAAAGACAAACATCTTCAGCCGGAGCAGAAAGAAAAGCTGCGTGTCCTGCAGGCGCAGGGCCCGGTGCCAACCCACATCATCGCAGTGCGTGCTTCGTTGGACGATGAGTCGGTCGCTAAACTACGTGAAGTTTTCTTGAGCATGAATGAAGAAGCCCATCAGGACCTACGGGATCGCCTATTTACCTCGACGCTTGTGCTCGCAAACGAAGATAATCATGTGGCCACACTCCAAGAAGCGTTGGAGCTGACTGGTCACAAACGGCCTTAATGACGACCACTGCGCCTCCCTATCAGCTTAACGAATCCATGATTCTCGACGCAGAAGCCCAGGGTGTTGACTCACACCCGCAACTCGCTGAACCCTCACACGTCAAAGTGCAGGATGTCAGCCTGATGCGTGGAGGCAAATGGCTATTCCGCAATCTCTCTTTGGACCTGCCGCGCGGGTGTTTCGTGGCCATCACCGGTCCTTCTGGCAGCGGGAAAACGAGTTTGTTAAACGTTCTGGCCGGACGCCTAGCGAATCCGGATGGACGAGTGCAATACACATGCCTGCAAGCGTGCGAGCATGATCCCACAGACTATAGTCATCGGGTGGGTATGATTTTTCAGGACCTTCTGCTGGTGCCACACGCGACAGCTGTTGAAAATGTGTTGTGCGGACGTTTGGCTCGTTACCATTGGTCCAAAACGCTTTTTGGTTTTCCAAGTCAAGACCGCGCCCTCGCGGTGAAACTTCTTCGGGAGTGCGGAGTCGATTATTTAGCGGGGCGCATGGTGCACTCTGCCTCAGGCGGCGAGCAACAGCGCATCGCAGTGGCTCGCGCAATGATGATGGAGCCAGAACTCTTCCTCGCTGACGAGCCGGTTTCAAACCTCGATCGGCTATGTGCTGAAAGAGTGTTAGGGCTTCTGCAACGTCGTTCTCGTGATGAGCGGAGCACCACATTTTGTGTGTTGCACCAGCCGGATTTGGTCGAACAATTTGCTGATTTCGAGCTCAAGCTTTTAGCAGACGGAGAAGGTTCGTGGTCGTGGCGAGCCCTGTGAAGGCCGACGATCCTTTAAGCTCAGGCAAAAAGCTCACCGCGCCAAGGATTATACTTCTGGGCTTTGCGGTTGCCGTGGTTTGGTCTTTGCCAGCCCTTGAGGATTCTCGGCGCTCCATCAATTATTGGGACCAATTTGTCGGGTTTCTCACTCGGTTTTTTCCGCCGAATCTTGAGGTCCTGCCCCAGACCCTGAGCGCTCTGGTGGAAACGATGCAGATTGCGATTATGGCCACGTTTTGGGCCGCGCTCATTAGCACCCCGCTGGCTTTTGCAGGAGCGAGGAATTTGAGTCCGCGCTGGGTGTCCACCTCCACGCGTGTGCTGATGAATGCAATTCGTACCGTGCCCAGTTTGATTTGGGCTGTCTTGGCGGTTGCGGTGGTCGGTGCGGTTCCCTTGGCTGGGGTGGTGGCCCTTACATTCTACAGCATCGGCTATTTGGCGAAATTTTTTAGTGACGATTTGGAGTCCATCAATCTCGATGTGGCCCGAGGCTTACGCTCCATGGGAGCGCATCGTATCCAAGCGTTTCAGCACGGCATATGGCCTTTCGTGCGGCCACTCATTTGGAGTCAGATCTTTTGGATGCTCGAATACAACATCCGCTCTGCAGCTATCGTTGGTTTCGTGGGAGTCGGCGGTGTCGGTTACCTTTTATATCTATACGCGGAATATGTGCAGTGGCAAAACTTTGCCACTGTGCTTCTCGTTCTTTTTGTTGTGGTGTTGGTACTCGACTTCGCCGGGGGGCGGCTCCGGAGGACCTTGTCTCCAGAGATGGGCCGAGAGCCGTAGCAAGGCACGGTGTCTTAGACGACTTGGATCAAGTCGTCTTTGGCATAACGAACCTTGGCCAAGGCTGCATATTTATCCTCAGCGGCACGGTATCCGGCCGCACAAGCAACCACTGTGCTGAAGCCTGACCCGGTGAGCCCGAGGATGTCGTCGTAGTTAGCCGGGCTGATGCCTTCCATGGGACAGGTGTCGATCTCAAGCGTTGCCGCGCTAAGCATGAAAAAACCTAGAGCAATATAAACTTGCCGAGTGTTCCAAGGTAAAATTTCAATACCAGGTGTGGCCAGGGTTTGTTTGATCATGCCCCCATAGCCTTGAAGCGACTCGACTGGAATGCCACGTGTTTGTGCAGTGGAATCGAGCAGGCGATCCACGTCAGAATTGTCCAGGGCATCCTGGGCTGCAAAAACCACAAAGTGGGATGCATCCACAACCTGAGTTTGGTTCCAGGAATGAGGAAGCAACTGCTGGCGAACCTCGGGGTTCTGGATGACTAAAAACTTCCATGGTTGCAAGCCAAACGACGAAGGCGACAGGACCAGAGAATCCTCAAGCGCAGACCAGTCATTGTCCGAGATTTTCTTGGCGGGAGCGAATTGTTTTGTGGCGTAACGCCATTGCAATGTGGAGATGAGTTGATGAGCGGATAGCATAATTGGATCGATTGGTGGTTAGTTTAAAAACAAGGGTGTGTTTTTGACGTGCAGTCTTTGGTTTACACTTAAGAGAGCCAAGAAGCTTGACGTCAAGATGGTATTTTTGAAAACGACAGCTGAGTTGCTTTGGATTCAGTTTTTCTCAAGCTGTTTGAACACAAGTCGAGTGCAAACATAGCTTGAGCCCTGGGCCAGTGGCGTGATATTATTTATGTATCTATGAAATCCTCCCCCGCTTTCTTCCCTCGCAGTATCCGTGAGCGAGCTTACCCCCAAACAATGACACGCGTCCTAGGTTTCACCTTGGTGGAGCTTCTAGTAGTGATCAGCATCATCGCGGTATTAATGGGTATCTTGTTTCCTGTCGTCAGCAGTGTTCAGCAAAGCGCTCGCCGAGCCCAAGCCAAAAACGATGCGGTGCAGATTGCCAACTCGGTCA
>DAIRSW010000124.1:0-5288 GCA_036804205.1 Verrucomicrobiia bacterium
ACATGCAATAGCGAGGAGCCAAAATTTGGCTTGCAAAATGGAACAGCTTCCGAGTGTGTAAATGACTGATTATGAATTCATTGTTTAAGCGCCTGTCGCAATCGTTGCGCGTTCTTTCTTGGCCCCTTCAACCGTTTCGCGACATGGTCTCCGTGGAGGCACCTGGACATTTGCGCGAGGATCATCTTAAAAAGACATCCTTTCCGCTAAGAATGATCCGCTACTGGCTGGCCGGCCAAGCCATTTCCAGGGAGGCGAAAAAACAGGGACGCCCCTTGGTGGTGGTCGACTTAGGCTGTGAACGTGGCTGGTTGCAATGGTTTGTGCCCAAGGATGCGGTGAGCCGCTGGATCGGCATGGATTGGAATCCCAAGATAAAATACTTGTCGAATTATGATCAAATCGTTGATGCCAACTTCGATGTGACGTTTCCACTCGAAAAGGAAGTGGCCGATGTGGTGGTGTCCCTCCATGTGTTTGAACATCTTCCACGGCCAGGATATACCATGGCCGAAGTCAGTCGCATCCTCAAGCCCAATGGCATATTTTTTGGTGGAGCCCCCACCATGCCAGGATGGATCGCCTCGTGGCGAGAGAAGTTTTTCCGCAAACAACTCGCGGAGGGCGCGATTACTCCAGGCGGCCATATCAACAGCCTCGCACCCGGTCGATGGAGTCGCCTCGCTTACGAGGTGGGGCTTCGTAGCGAGTTTTTGGTCGGCACCCATGCCATCCGGATGAGCGGCACACCGTTGGAATCTCAAAGGTGGTGGGTCCGCCTCAACTTATTTTGGGGGGCACTTTTTCCAGCGCTAGGATCCGATTGTTATATTCAAGCAAGGCGTGAAGACGCTTGGGTGGACGAAACAGCTCCCCTGCGTCGACGACCAAAAAAATGGAGAGGTTTCCTCATTGCCGCATCGGTGCTTTTGCTGGCCGGACTGGTCGCTTTACCCTTTTACATCGGGCATGCAGGCCAATCTGCCACGGCCCAGATCCATCAATGGATCGAGAACGAACAGGACGGCAACGATGTTTTTCTTCTCACCGGAACTTGGGTAGATCAGACCCTTCTCGACCGTAAAGATGTGGTGAGCATTGAAAGCAATCAACTGGGGGAACGTCTGCAGAATGCGGAGCTTGATGCGCATGTGATCATCTCGCGAGAAACACTTTTGAGTTGGCTCGCTTCGGAGCTCCCGACCGGATCGCTTTCCGTCGTCTCGCAACTCGCATTGCGGAACCGCGACTTTTATCTCCTGGAGAAGGGTGAGCTAGGCATTCCAGTTGAAGAGTTTTTTGCCACTAATCTCCAATAGCTAGCCTCGCGGTTGGGCCCTGGAAATCAGCGTTCAGATCTGCTTGATCTTGAGGCAAATCATCGCAAAATAATTGTATGTCGACCTCCAATTTCGTTTATCAAGATCCCTTCCCGCTCAACCCAGAGTTTGACCCCGAGTATCGGCATGTCTCCTCCGATTATGTCAAGGTCGACCACTTTCAAGGTCGCAACATTCTCCTGATCGATCCCGAGGGCCTCGCGCATCTTGCTAACGAAGCGACCCGTGACATTTCGTTCATGCTGCGTTCCTCGCACCTCAAGCAAGTTGCAGCGATTCTTGACGATCCAGAAGCGAGCAACAACGACCGGATGGTCGCCATGACCATGCTCCGAAATGCCGAGGTTGCTGCCCGCGGAATTCTCCCCTTTTGCCAAGATACCGGCACCGCGATTGTTCTGGGCAAAAAAGGGCAGCAAGTCTGGACGGGAGTGCGTGACGAAGAATGGCTTTCGCGGGGCATCTTTAAAACTTACACGGAAGAAAATCTTCGCTACTCCCAAACCGTGCCCCTCTCCATGTATGAAGAGACCAACTCGGGCAATAATCTTCCTGCGCAAATTGATCTTCATGCGACAGAAGGCATAGAGTATAAATTTCTTTTTATCTCCAAAGGCGGCGGGTCAGCTAACAAAACGTTTCTCTATCAAGAAACCAAAGCTCTGCTCAACCCGAAAAGCCTGATGGCTTTTGTGGTTGAAAAAATGCGCGCCCTGGGCACCGCCGCTTGTCCCCCCTACCACCTTGCCTTGGTTATTGGAGGCACCTCAGCTGAAGCCACACTTAAGACGGTGAAACTTGCCAGCGCCCGTTACTTGGATGGCCTGCCGACCTCAGGCAATAAACAGGGTCGCGCCTTCCGTGATCTTGAGCTGGAAGCCGCAGTTCTCGCTGAGGCGCAGAAACTCGGCATCGGAGCACAGTTCGGCGGCAAATACTATGCTCTGGATGTCCGCATCATTCGTCTTCCACGCCATGGAGCGTCTTGCCCGGTCGGGCTTGGAGTGTCCTGCTCGGCTGATCGACAAGCGCTTGCCAAAATCAATCGCGAGGGTCTTTGGATCGAACAACTAGAATCGAACCCGGCGCGTTTCATACCTGAAGCACACAAGAACTTGGCCTTCAAAGGTGCCCCCATCAATCTAAATCAACCGATGTCAGCGGTTCTTCAGGAGCTCAGCAAATATCCGGTAACCACACCGGTTGCACTGACTGGTAAAATTGTGGTAGCACGAGATATTGCCCATTCCAAACTCAAGGAACGTCTTGATGCCGGCGAAGGGCTTCCTGAATACTTTAAAAACCATCCGGTTTATTATGCAGGCCCTGCCAAGACCCCGGAAGGCTTAGCTTCGGGATCTTTCGGGCCTACCACAGCCGGACGCATGGATTCTTACGTGGACTTGTTTCAAAAGGCGGGAGGCTCCATGATTATGATTGCTAAAGGCAATCGCAGCGAAGCCGTTACTGAGGCCTGCAAAACTTACGGTGGCTTCTACCTCGGTTCTATCGGGGGTCCCGCCGCGCTATTGGCGCAAAATAACATTCGTAAAGTCGAGGTGTTAGAGTATCCCGAGCTTGGAATGGAAGCGGTCTGGCAAATTGAAGTGGAAGACTTTCCCGCGTTTATTCTTGTGGATAACAAAGGTAACGATTTCTTTCGTCAGATCAACCGATGCCCGGTCTGCGCATAACCCCCGAGCTTGCCACAATAGCTTCCTAAGGCCTAGACACTTTAAGACTTTAAGGAAGCAGCTGACTAGGCTTTTTTGGCGGGAGTATAAGTGCCGCGGGACGATGGCTACCGCGAACTTCTACGAGGACCTTCTGCTCAGGCAGTAACAGGCTTGGAAGAAGAGCCAGGCCTAAACCACAATTTTGAGTTGGCGATACTCCACCGCTACTCAGCACTCCCCACTCGGATAGGTCAGCAGGGTTCAACACCCGGCAGCCCGCTCGCGGTGGTGCACCACCGGGTTCGATTCTTAACATCATCAGTCGCCGCTCCGGTTCTTCACGGCCTACGAGTGCTTTTCGTCCTATAAATTCCGGCTGACCTTCGCCAATGCTCACTAGATGGCCAAGACCTGCTTCATAGGGTGTCATGCCCGGATTGAGATCACTCCCGTTGAGTGCGTATCCCATCTCTAATCGCAAGGTGTCTCGGCAACCTAGCCCCGCTAGCCTGGAACCAGCGCTGATTAGCTTCTCGCTCAGAGCCAAAATCGCCTGCCATGGCCCAAAGACTTCACATCCCGGTTCTCCCGTATAGCCCGTGCCTGCAAGAATAAGTTCCGATCCTTGCCAAGTTATCTCCAGCACATCGTGGCGCTTCAACCAAGGCGCTTGCGTTGCTACTTCCCATATCTTGGCAGACTCCGGTCCTTGCAACGCTATTCCGGCATCTTTGGTTCGATGATCCAAGCGCACGAACTCCGGCGTGCCGGTGGAAAGCACCTCCCAAACAGATTCCCGTCGAGCCGCGTTGGCCACCACCAAAAACTCGTTCTTGCCAAGACGATTCAAAATCAAATCATCAACAATGCCGCCCTGCTCATTCAACAACAGCGTGTAGTGCGCTCGGCTCACTCTTAAACCTGCCACATCACGGCTAAAACAGTGGTTGAGCCAATCTTCCGATGCGGCGCCTTCCAACCATATCTGAGTCATGTGCGAAATATCGAAAAGACCGGCTCTCGATCGAACCCCATGATGTTCCTCTAAAATGCTTCCGTAATGAACCGGCATGCGCCACCCGGCAAAGTCGGTGAACTTCGCATCAAACTGCTCATGCAAGGTGTTGAGTGGACTGGTGGGCATATGTATCCTGCGCCTTTCTCAGGCTTGCCTTCCTAACCAGGGTAGAGCCATTCGCCACGCGTCGAGATAAAGATTATGATTTCCACCCCGCGAGAGTTCACCTTTTAACAAATTTAGAGTATCCAATTTACCAGCCGGCAAGGTTTGCTTGAGCAAACAACGATCGCCGAGGTCCAACAAGCTGTGCATGTGCTCAGCGCTAGAGTCGGTTGCTATCTTAAGATGACCACCGCCCCAATCAATCTCGACCCCAGATAGATCGAGCCCACCTTCAGGGCGCAGCTGAATCTCTACCGCACCTTGAGCATTCCGTGGCACCGTGCCATCCGACTGCCATCCAAGGCGTGAGCTGAGCCAACCTACCAAGAGCGCAGCCGTGCTCCTTGCCTCAGGAGAATGAGTGACCCGGATTTGCCGGATTTGATTTGCTGCCCCCAAAACTTCCTGATGATCGAACATGTGAGCCAAAACCCAGCGCATTTGACCCAAACGCGTCCAATTTAGATCCCGAAGCGTGGTCCTCCCCCGCTGAGTGAGGTGACGTAGTCTTTGAAATTCGTGTGCCGGTCGACTCCAAGTTTGACTATCGAAAAACAGCCGGTCGACCCAACGAAACAGCTGACTATCTTCAGGCACCGAGGCTTGCCACCATAAAAAAAGCGGCAGATCGGAATCGAGATGACTCAACACCACCGGGGTCAGATTTTTGCAAGCTTGCCCTCTGAGCCGAAAACTAATTTGCTCGCAGCAAACCTGCTTTGCGCCGGCTTTAGAAACATGACAATGCGCACTAATCCAAGCCTTGGTATCGGCCTGCTCAGCCAAAGGTTCTGCCGCAACCAAAATGGCTCGGCAGGAGTGATCTCGCGTGATGTCCCCAAGCCAATCTGAATTGCGCCTGGCGGCCTCGGGATCCTCGGAATAAACCACAAAGTTAATCAGTGAAGCACGCGTCGAGATTCCATCATCCTGCTTCCAGATAGTGGCTAGCTGCCTTTCAACTTCCCCAAGCTCCACTTCTAAGCCGCCAACAAGAGTTTCCATTGCCATAAGAAGCACCACTAAGCCCAGCTTTCGCTCAACAAAAGAGAAAAAACAAACAAGATAGAAAAACAATAATGGCATCAC